>JAOTST010000240.1 GCA_029864785.1 Chromatiales bacterium
GCAAGGTACTGTGCAAACTCCGGGTTGCTCTTACGAATCGTCGCCAATAAGTGGTTTGACTGAAAGTTTAATTCGCGCAACGTAGAGAGATGTGTGCTGAGTTTCTCATCGACAAGACCCTTCTTTTCGACACCATCAGCGACAATATCAAGATAGATCTGATCATCAATACGAAATGCATCCCTGCGTTCACTCTGATGAGCCATGCTATGACTCCTCACCTAAAGGGTTGTTACACCATTAGGTGAGCCTATTAACACAACATCGGCTGGTTTTATCGCAAACAGGCCGTTGGTCACAACGCCGGTAATGTTATTAAGTTGTGTCTCAAATTTAACTGGCTCCATAATCTCAAGCCCTTTCACATCGAGAATAATATTGCCATTATCTGTGACAAATCCTTCACGATAGATGGGTTGACCACCCATCTTTACCAATTCACGTGCCACAAAACTGCGCGCCATAGGGATAACCTCAACAGGAAGAGGAAACGCTCCTAGCATATCAACGACCTTGCTCTCATCAACGATACAGACAAACTTTTTAGAGGCCGCCGCAACAATTTTTTCGCGCGTTAAAGCGCCACCACCGCCTTTAACCAGATGAGCATAATGGTTAGTCTCATCGGCGCCATCAATATAGACCGAGAGGCCATCAACACTATTTAAATCAAACACCTCAATGCCATGTCCCCGGAGCCTCTCCGCGCTCGCCTCTGAACTGGCGACCGTTCCATTAATGGTATGTTTGATCTCAGCCAATGCATCGATAAAAAAATTGGCCGTAGAACCTGTTCCAATTCCGATAATTGTATTGGGCACAACATGTTCAAGTGCTGCCTGAGCAACCGCCTGTTTCATCTCATCCTGGGTCATTTTGTATACCTTCTATTCATCAAATATTGGACACCAATTCACGGAAATTGGTTATTCATAAAATTATTACTCGATTCTACCAGCTTCGTCTGCGATGATTCACTCTCAGATGAAAAAATAATCCCACTGGAATATTTTAATTAACAACAGATAGATGCCTAAAAAGAGATGCTAGATCATTACGTAAAAGAGATTCTTAACGCCCGTGTCTATGAGGTTGCCGAAGAGACACCGCTTGAACTTGCCCCATCTCTGAGCCGCCGCCTTACCAACCAAATTTGGCTCAAGCGCGAAGACCTTCAGCCCGTCTTCTCTTTTAAGCTGCGTGGAGCCTTTAATCGCATGTCGCAATTAACCGAAGCCGAACGCAAACACGGTGTAGTCACCGCATCGGCCGGTAATCATGCTCAGGGAGTCGCACTATCTGCTGCCAAATTAGGAATTGATTCCCTGATCGTTATGCCAAAAACCACCCCCGATATCAAAGTCGAGTCAGTTCGACAGCTAGGGGGACGCATCGAACTTCATGGCAATAGTTACGATCAAGCGCACGACCATGCCCGCGCCATCGCCAAGCAGGAGCAGAAAGTATTTATCCCCCCGTATGATGATCGCGCGGTGATCGCCGGACAGGGAACCATTGCGGTCGAGATCCTACGCCAACATCAAGGAGAGATCGATGCGATCTTTGTACCAGTTGGTGGCGGTGGCCTCATTGCCGGAATCGCCGCCTACGTTAAAGCCATTCGTCCCGAAATAAAAATCATCGGTGTAGAACCTGATGATGCCGCCTCTCTCTACTCCGCACTTGAGGCCGGCGAGATTGTTGAGCTCGATCAAGTGGGGATCTTTGCCGATGGTGTTGCTGTAAAAAAGGTTGGCGAAGAACCATTTAGGATTGCCAAGGAGCTGGTCGATGAGGTGATTCTCGTCTCCAGTGATGAGATCTGCGCGGCCATTAAAGATATCTTTGAAGATACCCGATCCATCAGTGAGCCTGCCGGAGCATTGGCCGTTGCCGGTCTGAAAAAGTATCTACAGCAGCACGAAATCACTAATGGTGAATTTGTCGCTATCGACAGTGGAGCTAATATCAATTTTGATCGGCTGCGCCATGTGGCCGAACGTGCCGAACTGGGTGAACGACGAGAGGCCATCCTAGCGGTCACCATTCCAGAGCGCCCCGGAAGCTTCCGTCAATTTTGCGAGCTGCTAGGTCAGCGCTCAATCACCGAGTTCAACTATCGCTACGCCGATTCGGGTCAAGCTCACATTTTTGTCGGTATTCAGCTCTCAGGTGGAGAGGAAGAGAAGCTAAATTTGATAGAACAGCTTCTGAAAAATGACTATCCCGTGCTCGACCTCACCGATAATGAGATCGCTAAATTGCATGTTCGCTATATGGTCGGGGGGCGAGCCAATGTAGAAAATGAACTACTCGTGCGCTTTGAATTCCCGGAGAGACCCGGCGCGCTCCTGCGTTTTCTGGATCGCATGGGTAGCGACTGGAATATCAGCCTCTTTCACTATCGTAACCACGGTGCCGCTTTCGGTCGTGTACTAGCGGGCATTGAGGTTCCTGCCGAGGAGCTGGAGGCCTTTATCGACTTCCTCGAACAGCTTGGCTACCCATGGTGGAATGAACAGGATAATCCCGCCTACCAACTCTTCCTCAAATAACCTCACCAAATCACTTAAAATTTCCCTAAATTTCCCTAAATTTCATGTGATATGGGCAGATTTCTGCCCATAAATTAAAAACATTGATCTCGTTCACAGAAAAATTTGTTGATTTTTAGTAAGTTATAGATTACTTTTAAAATCAAAATCATAATATAACGCTATCTATATGAAAAAATATATGGGGAAAGCGCGTTTAGGGAGCATCGAACGGTGAAGAAAAGAAGACCCGATCTAATTGTCGTATTGGCTATCCTGCTAGGCATTGGTATCGTTGTGACCGAGATCAGTTATGGCAGCGTATTCGCTAATGCGCCAGACAGAACTGCGACTACACTCTCACAAAAATAATCTAAAAATTCAGTAAACCCTTCTCGGTAACCACACTGTGAAGTGGGATATCCCACGACTGTTTAGGCAACCCCTCAACCCGCTGTAACTCAAATCCAGTCCCCAGAAGATGCGGTTTACGCCAGCTTTTTCGCTGTTGAAGATAGGCAAAGCTTCTATCATAGAATCCTCCCCCCATTCCCATACGGTTTCCTTGACTATCAAAAGCCACAAGGGGCATCAATAACAGGTCAATCGACCAGAGTTTAGCCATGTGATACCAGTTCCGATCAGGTTCAGATATCCCAAAACGATTGTGCACCATCCGCTCCCCCGGTTCTAATGGAGCAAACCAGAGTCTATTCTCAGAGAAAGGGGTGAGTACCGGCAGATAGCATGACTTATTGCGAGACCATGCCTCTGTGATAATGGGTTGCAGGTCAATCTCACCATCATGGGGAAGATAGAGCGCAATACGTTTGGCTCGACGAAACTGGGAAGAACTGACGATATGGTCACAGATAGCACTGGAGTACTCACGGTGAAGTTCCGTGGACAGCGATCGTCTCGCCTTACGGACA
>JAOTST010000021.1 GCA_029864785.1 Chromatiales bacterium
TGGTTAAATTTCTAAAAGACAAATATCACATAGGCATATCAACGATGAGTGAACGGCATGATATGCCTTTGCACGACTCACCTTTTATACAGCTTATTAGCCAAGCCCTACAACGACGCATTGGAGCTCCGGTTACCATATATGAGTCCCCAGAAGTTACATCATCAAATATATGGGCAACAGGAAATCACACTTATTGGGTTCCCGTAAATTTTGATAATGAAAATATTTTAGTCAGTTTTCAATATGGCCATAGCCGCCTAGAGCCCCCATTTACGATCATGCTCATACTGCTGGTGGGCTTAATTGCCACCCTATTCACGTCACTGATACTTGCGCGACGTTTGACTAAACCACTACGGCAACTATCGAATGCTGCACAGCAACTGGGACAAGGCGATCATGTAAGTCTTCTTCCAGAGAAAGGCCCCGATGAACTCGCCGAACTGGTTCATAGCTTTAATACCATGTCACAAGAGATACAGGAGCTGCTCGCCAATAGAACCACATTGCTTACCGGTATTTCACACGACCTACGCTCGCCGCTCACACGAATGGAGCTCGCGGTAGAGATGTTAGAGGGCAGTGCTGACCCTACCCTGCTCAAGCCACTTCATCGTGATATAGAGCAGATGAACCGACTCATTGGACTCTTTCTAGAAATAAGCCAGGAGATACATGAAGAGAAGAGAAAGAAATTTGATATCGCACCTCTATTGAATGAGGTCATTGATGACCACCGTCGTACCGGTGCTCAGATCGAGTTAGAGATGAGATCTATTCCACCATTAATGATTCATCCCCTTGCACTGCAACGAATTGTAAGCAATCTTCTTGAAAACGCTATCCGCTACGGAGCAGGGAAACCTATCAACATCATTTGTCGCCATCAGATAATTAATTCAAAAAAAGTGGTCACACTCGAAGTGATGGATCGTGGACAGGGTATCCCTGAATCAGAACTAGAGGCTGTATTTCGCCCTTTTCATCGACTCGATAAATCGCGTAATAGCCATACGGAAGGTACTGGACTAGGATTAAGTATTACTCGACAATTGGCGCAAGCCAACGGCTGTAAAGTGGAGCTTGAGTCCAGAGATGGTGGAGGTACAATTGCACGCATCATCATCTGCACATCAAATCAGATCCTATAAAATTTGTACCTGCGATCAGATATAAATGGCCATCAAATTAAATAGAATCTTGTAATAGCTGATAGATCTCTTCTGCTAACTGAAACAGTTCATTGCGATCAAGATTTGGGCGTAGCTTACGAGCATTTTGAACAACAATCTCTACCTGCCCATCATGGCAAAGACCAGAAATAGCCGCCTGCTCCATGGTGCTAAGAAGAAATTTCGTAAACTCATCCATAACTATTTCATCCGACGATATTTAAAAACCATCAAGATAGACTCTTATGGTCTTATCCCAGAAATAATAAGATGGCGATCACCAATCACTTTCACCGTTAAATAATCTATTGAGGCTTTGGCTAATTGTTCTTCTACCTCTTCAACTCGATAGGCCGCCAGAAGCGAATTATAAAAATCCCGCTGCAAAATATCAGGTTCTCCATCAGCATATTGTTCGACTATCGTAATAGCATCATTTACGCTCTCGGGTCGCAAGAGATCCATGATAAAGATTCGACTTCCAGATTTTGTATGGTTATTTACCATCTGCCACATTGTGGAAGGATCATTTACGTGGTGTAACAGACTATTGCTGATAATAGTGTTAAATGTTTTAAGGGGCAGAGTCACATCGGGCAGCGTTGCATGTATTAACTTAATACGTTCATGAAGCATCTGATGATCAATTCGATTCTGAGCAAACTGCAACATACGGCTGGCACCATCCACACCATAAATTCTGCTTAATGGAAATGCATTGGCAAAACGAACCATAACATCCCCCGAACCACAGCCAAGATCGAGAACTGCACTATCGATTTTTTCAGGAAACAGCTCTGAGAATATTTGAATAAATTGACTATGAGGCTCGTCAAAATCGGCCATCGCATAGGCGCGCGCCTGTGCAAAGTCATTCATCAATTCGGGTTCTGGGACTCTTTGCATTGGTTTTTACTTACTCAGCGGGCAGCAGGTGTTCACCTTGATAGAGTGACTCCACTGTTTCACGTTCACGAATTAAGTGGTGAGTCTCTCCATCAACCATCACTTCAGCAACGCGTGGACGGCTATTATAATTCGAGCTCATGGTAAATCCGTAGGCACCGGCAGAACGCACTACCAAAAGATCCTTTTCCTCAATACTAAGCCTGCGCCCCTTTCCAAGAAAATCTCCTGTCTCACAGATTGGGCCGACCACATCGTATTTTGTGGTCAATTTATCATCGCGTCGTTTTACCGAAATAATATCCTGCCATGCACCGTAGAGTGATGGTCGTAAAAGATCATTCATCGCCGCATCAACCACTGCAAATTTTTTGGTCTCATTGTTCTTAAGATATTCAACACGAGTAAGCAGCACACCCGCATTGCCGGCAATGGCACGACCGGGTTCAATAATAATTGTCAGGTCTTTTCCTGCCAAATTCTCGATAATAGGAATCGCATAATCACCCGGAAGAGGCGGTTTCTCATCCTTATAAGAGATCCCAAGTCCCCCGCCAATATCAATATGATTAAGGGCAATACCATGTTCGTAGAGTTTATCAACCAGCTCGATAACACGTTCAAGTGCATTGATAAAGGGTTCTATCTCTACGAGTTGCGAACCAATATGGCAATCGATGCCAACCACCTCAATGCCCTCCATTTCCGCGGCACGAATATAAATATTTTCGGCATCCTCAACGGCAATACCAAACTTATTATCTTTCAACCCGGTAGAGATATAAGCGTGTGTTTTTGCATCTACATCGGGATTGACTCGCAGTGAGATGGACGCTTTTTTTCCCATCGTCATAGCCACTGCATTAATTCTATGCAGTTCAGATTCTGACTCAACATTAAAACAGTGAATGTCCATCTCTAAAGCACGCTCTATCTCATCAACCCGCTTACCAACACCTGAAAATAGTATTTTGGATGGATCTCCTCCCGCAGCCAAAACCCGCTCCAGCTCTCCGACCGAAACAATATCAAACCCCGAACCAAGGCGTGCTAATAGATTAAGCACAGCGATATTGGAATTGGCCTTTACTGCATAACAGACTAAATGGTCAACATTGGCGAAGGCTGCATCAAAGGCAGACCAGTGGCGCTCAAGTGTTGCGCGTGAATAGATGTAGGTCGGAGTGCCGTAAACTTCGGCTAGTTGTGCAAGGGCAATATCCTCAGCATAAAGCTCATCATCTTTATAGTCGAAATAGTCCACTGGAGATTATTTCACCACAGATTGCGACTCACTGGGATGGTAAAGATCACCTCTGGCACCACAACCAGAGGAGATCACCAACACGGTGACGGTAGTGAGAATAAGTAACATCTTGGTGGCTTTTATATTCATAGCGATCTGTTCCTCCATGGTCTCTACGTTATCTTTGAGAGCCTACTAAAGATAGCACACCCTCTTCAAAGTGAAACTCTTCTAACCTGACTAACTATTTTACACACATCATTCAATAGATATATTGATGCTTTCAAATCATTATGAACAATAAATAGGACTACTGTTCATGCCTATCTGGATGCATTTATATTTTAGCGTCCTGTTAAAATTATTGTTCAATCTGCACGCAATTTTCTGTAGACATTCGAATATAAGATCTCTGCTAAGCATATAAGCCGAAGTCACATTTAGTTATAATAACCCGACTTTCATTCTTAATTTAGTCCGCTAGAGTGTGCCTTATAGAGAGAATTACAGAGAAAGAGGAGTATCCGGTAAAAATCCGGTAAAATAGTCTAAACAAGCGCCCGTAGTTCAGCTGGATAGAATATCGGTCTCCGACACCGAAGGTCACAGGTTCGAATCCTGTCGGGCGCACCATATATTATCAATGCCATAAGCACTAATCGAATACTCAGAATAGAGATGCTGCCTTATGCATAACCCGCTAATTTCAACTATTTTGGAACTACTCCATCAACACCCTCACGGAATGAGTGAGTATGAGATTTTTAAACGCCTTGGAGAGCATGAGGGATTTAGTAATATCGGTCATCAGGGCTCACTCCCCCTATTTCAAAAACACTTCATGATCATGAATGGACTCTACCAGTTACAACAGAGCCTTTGGGACGAAGAACATCTTGCCCTGGACATCTCACCACTAAAGATATTTATTGCCCGCCCAACAACTGAGGGGGATGCAATACACCCAGCCATCGCTGAAAGTATCGAATTAAGACTCTACTATCTCGATTGGAGCAATCTTGTAGAGACCACTGAAGAGGATGTGATCGCACTACATCAAAATTTCTGGGATCGACTTAATTATGATGAGGGTCGAAATACTGCGCTAGCCACACTAGACCTTGATGAAGGGGCATCCTCAACAGAAATCCGTACCCGTTATAAAAAATTAGCTGCTGAACATCATCCAGATCGAGGAGGTAATCGTAACCAATTTATTGAGATTCGTAAGGCCTATGAGCTGCTCAAGACATTTTTATAATTTATTTATCTTTCAATGATCTAGCCATTAATAGATCATTGCAGCAAGGCTGCCGCTCAGCGTCATAATAAACAGAAACCACTTAAGGGTGCTTGCCTTAACCCTAATTGCAAACTTGACAGCAATATGAGCCCCACTCATCGTCCCAACAGCCAAAATTAGACCTGGCAACCAGAGAACCTGATTATTAATCACAAAAATAATTAACGCCACGGTCGTAAAACCCAATGAACAGACCAATTTAAGTGCATTAGCACGAACCAAGTCATAACGCAGCGATCCCGCCAGCGCAGCAATCAAAATAAAGCCAACACCCGCCTGCACAAAGCCGCCATAGAAGCCCGCCAGTAACAGCATCCACCATGATTGAGAGCTATCTGCTACTCTCTTAGGTTTAGAGTCCGGTGAAGGGATAATTATTGATGGTCGAATCAAAATAATCAGCGTCATCGTTAGCATCACACCTAGCAACAGAGGTTTCAGCAGGAATTCTGGCGCATAAGAGGCAAATAGAGCCCCGATCAATCCTCCCAGCAGGGTTGGCCAAAGAATTGGTCCCAAATCATGACTATCGAGCTTTTTATGCTTATGAAAACCCGCTATCCCAACAATGCACTGCAAAAATATCCCTACACGGTTAGTGGCATTGGCTATATCTGCGGGCATCCCCATGACCATCATCACTGGCAACGTTAGGTTTGAGCCACCTCCTGCAAGGGTATTAATAACACCGGCCATAAGACCGGTAATCATTAACAGAACGATTTCAATGAAATTTATCTCCATGAACAGATCATATCGTGAATTTTACGATCAAAATAGCATCCAAAAGCGCATTTTATAGGGGTCTATTAATATAGACTAATGCCGTTTAAAATAGTCAATTAGATATTTCACACTACCCCGGAGAGCTCCGTGACCATTAAAGAAAATTCTGTTGTATCGATCGACTACACTTTAACCAACGATCAAGGAGAGGTCATCGACTCTTCTGAGGGGCAGGAACCGCTCGCTTATCTACACGGATTTAGCAACATTATCCCTGGGCTAGAAAATGCATTAATCGGTAAAAAGACAGGCGATAGCTGTAAAGTGACTGTTCAACCTGCGGACGGCTACGGTGAATATAATCCTGAATTGACTCAGGTTGTACCTTCCAGCGCCTTTGAGGGCGTTGATAATGTTGAGCCCGGTATGCAATTCCATGCACAGGGCCCTGAAGGACAAGTTGAGATGATCACCGTGACCGAGGTTAATGGTGATGATATTACAATTAGTGGGAATCACCCTCTTGCAGGCCAGGTCCTTAACTTTGATGTCACCATTAAAGAGGTTCGCGAAGCGACTGAAGAGGAGCTTGCTCACGGCCATGTTCATACCCCTGGTGATGGACACGAAGAGCACTAAAACATAAATTTTGTAGCTCTCAAGGATGAGAGCTTCCAAAATGTCTTCCCCCTGGTATCTCTACATTGTTCGCTGTGCGGACAACTCCCTCTACACCGGCATTACCACCGATCTTGAACGGCGCATTACCGAGCACAATACCGACAAAAAAGGTGCCAAGTACACTCGGGCAAGGCGACCCGTTGAACTCATCTATCATGAACCATTTGATAATCGCTCGGAAGCATCGATTCGCGAAGCCAAGATCAAAAAGCTGACACCTGAAAAAAAGCGGCTGCTTATCCAACAAGCTATCTGAATGACTCCCTTAATTTTAGTGTCTGAAAAATATTGAGAATCTGCTTATGCCTCAACAGCAGTAATATAGTAAAAATCACTATGTAAATTAAAGGTTCAATCCACTCTGACTTGGTTGACCAGAGGTAGTGAACCGGTATCAGTATCGCTACGAGATAGACCCATTGGTGTAATTGTTTCCAGCGACTCTTTAACCTGATCTGCATCGTCCTTGTTGAAGTGACTGCCATGGCTAACAGGAGTAACCAGCTACTAAAGCCAAGTACTAAATAGGGACGCTTTAGAAGCTCCTCTGAGAGTAACGAAAGATCGAGTCCCAGCTCAAACACGGCATAGGAAGCAAAGTGGCTAGTCGCCCAGATAAAACAGTAGATCCCAAGCAAACGACGCACCCGATTGAGTGGACTATATGTTGTAAGCTTTGCCAAAGGAGTTACCAACAGTGTTGCAATAAGCAGATTAATCGCGCTCTTACCGGCGAAGTGAATAATATCTTTAACCGGATCAGCTCCAAATGCTCCGCTATCAATCAACAGATACAGATAAATAAAGGAGCCCCCAGCTAGCAGATGAATAACTGTTTTGAACAGTGCAATCATATTTATAATCAGGCTATATAAATTTGTTCAAATCCATCCCGCGATAGAGTGATGCCACCTCTTCGGCATAACCATTAAATATTTTCGTCTTCTCTCTACGTACGCTTAAAAGCCCCCCTTCACCGATAAATCTTTCACTGCCCTGTGACCACCGGGGATGATCAACATCAGGATTCACATTGGCATAGAACCCGTATTCTCGTGCGTTGGTGATGTTCCATGTATTGGGTGGTTGCTGCCGTGTGAGCTTAATCGAGACAATCGATTTAATACTCTTAAAGCCATATTTCCACGGTACGACCAATCGAATGGGGGCACCATTTTGAGGAGCCAACGTCTTACCATATAGACCGACACTCAACATGGTTAAATCATTCATCGCCTCATCAATTCTTAACCCTTCAACATAGGGATAGTCAATTCCACCGCCGATACGCCGTGAATCCTGCCCCGGCATCTGTTGCGGATCATAGAGAGTTTCAAAGGCCACATATTTTGCATTGGAGTTGGGTTGAGCACGTTTAATGAGATCGGCCAGTCGTACCCCAATCCATGGAATATTCATCGACCACGCCTCTACGCAACGCAATCGATAGATACGCTCTTCTGGTGTGAATAGCTTTAACAACTCCTCCATGCTGAGTTTATAGGGTTTATTAACCTCACCGTCTATAACGATATGCCAGGGTTCGGTCTTGAAATTTTGTGCCTTATTGATTGGGTCGCCCTTACCCATACCAAATTCGTAAAAATTATTGTGGCTAATCACTTTAGATTCTGGGGTTAATTCCCAATCAGAATTGTAACTGGCATTAACTCGTCCACTAAGACTCTGGCGCCTATCCTTGATTGGTGCCGTTTTTTTTGAAAAATAATCTAAAATTCCTGCCTGAGAGGCTCCAGGAAAAGCTAACCCTGCTGTCGCAAGACCCAATCCTTTAAGGATCTCACGCCTTTTAAGATAAATTGATTCAGAGGTTATATCACTTTCGCAAATATCACTCTGCTTTTTTATTTTTATTAACATAACTTCCTCGCTACTCAACTCTCTACTAGAGACTTTGCTTTATCATGAAGACAGGCAAATACAGCGAAAAGTTCACACTATTTTCATGCTTTTCTATTGGGTACTAACTGTTCATAGATCACTTTGGAGAGTTTATCTGCATCAACTGGTTTAATGAGGACGTCATTCATACCTGATCGTTCAAACTCATCCAGATCATCTTTTTGTGCATGTGCTGTTAATGCAACAATAGGCGTTATTGATTTTTCTGATCCCATATTCCTGATATAACGTGTGGCCTCAACCCCATCCATAATAGGCATTCTGACATCCATTAGTACCAAATCGATATTTTTATTTTCAACTAATTTAACTGCCTCCTCACCATTCTCTGCCTCTAATAATTGAATGCCATTCTTCTTAAGAACAGTCGTGATAAACTTGCGATTAATTGAATTATCATCAACAACTAAAATAACCACATTGGTTGGTATTTCGTGCCAATATGAGCCTTCGTCTTTAGCCTTAGCCTCCCCAACTTCTGTTGATTCCGCAATAATGGCACAAGGAATAATTACACTAAAGCAGCTCCCTTCTCCTTCACTACTATTGAGTGAGATACTACCACCCATCAACTCCACCACCCTTTTGGTAATGGCCAGACCAAGTCCAATTCCTGGAATATTAGACTCACCCATATTTTCTACTCGGGTGAACGCACTAAAAATACTCAACTGCTCTCTATTTGAAATGCCAACTCCAGTATCAGACACATCGATTATTAATCGATATGAACCATCCCGATCTTTATTTAGTGTTGTCGCTAGTGTCACACGACCTTCTTGAGTGTATTTTATTGCATTGCTAAGGAGGTTGGTCAGTATCTCTTTTACTCTCAGAGGATCGATAACAATATTTTTTTCCCGAATATTTGATGACTCTGTATGTAGTTCGAGTCCTTTTCTCTTAGCATCAATAGAAAAGAGGTTAACCACCTCTTTTATAAGATTATTAATATTCGTAGGCTTTGTCACGATGGCCAGATGCCCTGTTTCAATTCTAGAGAGATCTAAAATATCATTAATAATATGGCTCAACTCATTTGTCGTACTTTTAATAACATCAATATATTCTTGTTGTTCAAACGTTAATTCTGTTTCACTCAAGATATTGGCAAAACCATTTAACCCATTAAGCGGAGTTCTTATTTCATGACTCATATTTGCCAGAAACTCACTTTTATCCCTGCTCGACTTATCTGATAAATTTTTTGCCGTACGAAGACTATCCTCCAGTAGCTTAAAATCTGTAATATCCCTGACCGTTCCCTCTACACCAATTATTTCTCCCGTTTCATTACGATAATATTGAGCATTTGCAGACAACCATAATGAACGTCCATCACTAGATCTAAACTCTAATTGATAACCTAAAATACTTCCTCCATTCTGCTGAAGTGCACTAATAAATTTCTCTCTACCATTTGGATCGACATAAAAGTCTGACAGTTTCAAACCAATCATTTTTTTAGGTTTATAACCGAGAACTCTATATGCCGAGCTAGAAGCGTATTGAATCAATCCATCTGTATCAGTTCGATAGTAAATATCCTGAAGATTGCTGATAATATTTCTAAAGCTCATCTCCGAAGAGCGCATCTTTTGCTCTTCAATAAATTTAGCATCAACGGCTTTTTTCAATCGTGTGTAGAGAAATAGAAATATCAGGGCAATAATTATTGCAATAGCGGCTATTGATAGGATAATTAAAAGCAAATATTTCAGGCCATCTTGTTCTCCTTTTTCCGTTGGGTTAAAAACAAACTGCCCCAAATTATATTCTTTTGGAATGAGCTTATATTGCACGAACAGATCGGCCATTCGCTCCCATCTCTCTGGGTTCATGTGGCCGACAGGTATAGTATCTGGATTAATTAATCGCCTTAATTCTCTGGCCTCATACTCTAGATGCTCGCGACTCTTTTTAGTTTTGTATTTTTCCAAAATTAAATCAATAATCTCATCGGGGTTTGCCAAGGCATACTCCCAACCCCGTATAGATGCATTCACAAATTTTTTAGTTTGCTTGAGGCTGCTCTTAACTTGAGATTCATTTGTAAAAAGAATGTCACTATAGAAATCCACCCCATAACTGATTGGAGACAAGCTATGTGTCGCAATTCCCATCTTTTTTAAGATGTAGGGCTCGTTTGTTGAATAGGCATTAAATGCAGCGATCTTTCCATCGATGAGATCTTGAACGTTATAACTGCTCTCAATAACATTGAGATCGTTTAACTTAATTCCCTCGCTCTCAAACATTGCAAGAAAATCAACATTGGGGCTATCCCCAATCATCATCACTTTTTTTCCGACCAGATCCTCGGGTGTTTTTATCCCACTATCTGCTTTAGTCAATAAAATTGCGGGCGAATGCTGCCCAATCACACTAAGAGCAACCAGAGGTTCTCCCTGTAGCTTTTTATAGAGTATTTCACTATTGCCTGTACCAAATTGAGCACGGCCAGAGAGCACTTCATCAATCGGCCTCTTGCCTGGCTTCCCTTCAATAATCTCAACATCAAACCCAGCATCGCGATAATAGCCTTTCTCTTTCGCTGCATAGTAACCAGCAAACTGAAATTGGTGATACCAACGTAGTTGTATCTTTATGGGCACCAAACTACTTGATGATTCTGCTGCAAATCCTTTTGGTACAAATAGCATACTAATAACGAATACCAAAAGGCCGATAAAAATCGGCCCTCTAATTATTCGTTCATTTTTTAGATATCCCCTATCCA
>JAOTST010000241.1 GCA_029864785.1 Chromatiales bacterium
GTCTTTGGGACGAATACCGCTAATACGCCCACGCACCTCATCGTTATAAGAGTCGCCAAACTCCTTGATGGTGTAGATCTCGCAACGTTTGCGACTGGTTCCGGAGAAGCCATAGATGGCATAGCGGTCATTGAGCGATTCGAGTGCCTCGCACAGGAGTAGTAGGGACTCCCGTTCGGCATCGTTGATCCACCCCTTGGTGGAGCCACTCATATCGACCATAAATATCACGGCGATATTGCGCTCGGAGAGATGCATGCGGGTGAAGAGTCGATCCGACATCTCTTCACCGCGATGGCGGTCGGCGAGTGCCTCGACCAGTGCCTCCATGTCGATCCCGTCACCACTCTCTTGACGCTTGAGCAGACGGTTCTCATTACGCATCGCCTCAAAGGTTTTGCGTAGCTGTTTGATGAGCGGAGAGTACTTGCGCCGGGTATCGGCAATAAAGTCATCGTAGACCGGTTCGATGGGTGCTTCGCGCACTGCGCACCAGTTTTTGCGATAGTGCTGGCGACCGTGATCCCACTCATCGTAGAGGAAGGCGCCCTCTTCGTGATAGGTGCCCGACCAGACATCCTCTGCACTCTCATCATTATCGCGATGAAATTTGGGGTCATAGTCAGCAGGGCCAGCCGGTTGCAGATGTTCCGGTGGAATCTCGCCAAAATCCTGCATGATCGACTCTTTTAGAGACTTTATGAAGGGCGGGATAGCCAGCGCAGCCTGATCGAGGTGGATCTCGATATCGAACCCCTCTGGCTTGGTGGGGTCCTCCACCTTTTTGACATTTAATTCGGGGCGCTCCTGGGTCTCTCGCTTTTGCTCCTTAAGCAGTTCATCGATGGTGACACGGAACTGTGCCCGCTCCCGTTCGATTCGCTCTTGCTGGATTTCGCTAACCGCAGCCAGATCGAGTCCGCCCTGATAGCAGCAACGAGGAAGTGGCGGCAGGGTACCGAGGTGGATACCGGTCAGGCTGATCACCTCATCAATGGTGCACTCGGGTCGCGCGAGTTGCTCAATGAGGGGGAGCCACTCTGGCGGTAGTTCGCCCTGACCTGTCTCCTGTTTGAGCTGCACCATGGTACGCATCAACCCCGGAAATTCGGCGCCAATTTTGCCCTCGAGGCGGATCCGCTCAAAGGATTGAAACAGGGTGATGAACGGTTGGGGTGCTCCGCTCTGCTCGGCAAGTTGATCGATTGGGTAGCGAAAGGTGCCGTAGCGGGTCTGGCTCCAGAGATAGACGAGGGTCGCCTTGTAGAGCTGAAAATTGGCCTTGGGACTCTCCATAGTGGAGAGTACGGGAGGGATAAAGATAGTTTCGCTATCGGTATAGGCAAGGGTGCCAGGTTCCAGTTTTTCCAGCTTGAGTTGCCGCCCGGAGAGGCCATGCAGAAAATGGTGGAGTACCCTTTCATGTGCCTCAAGCGTGGCACCAAAACGGATCTCTCGATGTATCTTAAGAAAGTGATCGATATCACGCACCAGAGCCATTGCAGGTTGTAGTCCATGGCGGTCGTAGGTGTCCATAGTGTGTAGTGCCCAACTTTCGATTAGATCGCGGTCGAGTTCTCCACTATCTGGTATAAGCCGTTTTAGTGTGTTGTTGATCAGCTCATAGCTGAGCTGGATCTGGATCGAGGCAATGCGTCTTGCCCAATCAAGCAAAAATTGTCGATCACTTGAAGAAATTTCTAGAAGTTTCGCAACGAGGGGTTCGGTTTGGATAAAGGTGAACTCTACTTCATACCACTCATCAAGTAGGGCTTGGATTTGATGGGGAGCTTCGATCTTCATATGGTTTGATATGGGGCAGGGGCAATAAAAAAGCCACCCTGAAAGGTGGCTATGGATGAGACAAGTTGGGCTCCTTCTACCTTGGGGTCGGAGTCGTCACAATTAGCAACTCTGCCAATCCAGAGATAATAGGCAATTTAATCTCTGTAACCATCGTTAGAACGACTCCGACCCCTGCCTGCGTTAGCCGTCGTTATTGATCTTACCCACGATCTCTTGCAGTGTTGTGTCGACCTTATCATTGTCGATCTGACAGGTACCTGCAGCGATGTGTCCACCGCCGCCGTAACCGAGACAGAGCTCGCCAACATTGGTCTTGGAGCTGCGGTCGAGGATCGACTTGCCCACCGCAAAGACGGTGTTCTGCTGCTTGAGTCCCCACATCACATGGATGGAGATATTGGTATCGGGGAAGAGGGCGTAGATCATAAAGCGGTTAACCGCGTAGATGGTCTCTTCATTACGCAGGTCAAGCACCACCAGATTGTTGTGGACGGTAGAGCAACGCTTGATCTGATCGATCGCCTTCTCCTCGTGGTCAAAGTAGAGCTCAACCCGCTCTTTAACGTCGTCGAGTTCCATCACATCACCAATCTGATGATCTTTGCACATATCGATCAGATCCATCATCAGCTGATAGTTGGAGATGCGGAACTCACGGAAACGCCCCAGGCCAGTGCGCGCATCCATCAGGAAGTTCATCAGTACCCAGCCCGTTGGCTTGAGTATCTCCTCCTGGGAGAACTGAGCCGAATCGCCTTTATCGACGGCATCCATCATCTCATTCCATTCGGCCGGGAATCGTTCAGCACCACCGTAGTAGTCATAGACCACGCGTGCCGCTGAAGGGGCATCTGGGTCGATAATATGGTTCTCGCGCTGTTCGTTGCGGATGGTCTCGCTTAGGTGATGGTCAAAGGCGATGTGGACGCCCTCTACATAAGGGAGATTAGTGGTGATGTCAGCGTCGGTCACCTCAATCTTGCCATCTTGCATATCCTTGGGATGGACAAATTTAATCTCATCGATAATACCGACATCTTTTAGCAGAATGGCGCAGACCAGCCCATCAAAATCACTGCGAGTAATTAATCGAAACTTTCCTTCACTCATGAGAGAGACTCCCTATTGGTTTTTCAGATAAATGTTTAATCGCCCAACTTACCATTAATTGAGTGAAAATCGCCACAATTGATTAGCTTAAAACAGGGTGGAAGAGAGCTCATTGACAGCCGTGAGCATTTCAGCGTCATCGGTTAGAGCCTGAGCAATGGCGCTCTGACATGCCTTGACGGGTGGAATACCATCTTTGATCAGTTTAGCTGCGTGTACCAACAGGCGGGTGCTGGCACCCTCATCGAGGCCACTCCCCTTAAGATTTCGCGTCATTTCGGCGAATTTAACCAGTTTTTCGGCAATATTAGGATCAATTTTAGATTCTTTGCTAACGATGGTTACTTCAAGGTCGTGTTCGGGGTAGTTGAATTCGAGTGCCACAAAGCGCTGGCGGGTACTCTGTTTAAGGTCTTTGAGAACGCTTTGATAACCGGGATTGTAGGAGACGGTTAGGGCAAATTCTGGTGGTGCTTCGAGTAGTTGTCCCAGCTTTTCGATAGGTAGCACTCGGCGATCATCGGCGAGGGGATG
>JAOTST010000022.1 GCA_029864785.1 Chromatiales bacterium
TGAGCCGCTCTTTTATCAACGGCTGTGGCAACAACTTGAGGCGAATGGTAGCTGGCGAGGGGAGATGTGGAACCGACGTAAAGATGGTTCAATCTTTCCCGTCTGGCAGCAGATCAGTGTGATTAACGATGATCACGGTATCACCAACTACGTCTCCATCTTTAGCGATATCAGTGAACTTAAGGCGGTGGAGGAGCAGCTATCCCATCTGGCCCATCACGATGAGCTGACCGGTCTGCACAATCGCCTCTACTTTAAGGCACAGGTTGAGCAGAGTGTGCAGTCGGCTAAACGAAACCAGCATATGATGGCTCTACTGTTTTTGGATCTTGATGGTTTTAAGCAAATTAATGATAATTTTGGCCACGATGTCGGCGATCAGTTGTTAAAAACAATTGCGCAGCGGTTGAAAAATTGTGTCAGGGAAGAGGACACTGTGGCACGTATGGGTGGTGATGAATTTATTATTATCCTCAACCAGATTAGAGGGGGTGAAGATGCCACTCTGGTGGCACAGAATATCCTTGAGGCAGTGATGCGCCCGGTGTCGGTTAATAATCACATACTGACCCCATCGACCAGTATAGGGATTAGCCTCTATCCAAATGATGCGGAGTCGGTCAAAGGCCTGCAAAATGCGGCCGACCATGCCATGTATGCTGCAAAAGAGGATGGTAAAAATGGTTACCGACTCTTTTCGGCTTCTAGGTAGGTGTAGAGAGTGAGTCGCGGCTGCTTTTTATAATCAGTACTGACGCTAAGTGCGCATCAATTTAATTTTATACAAACCCTAATTATCCTTTAAGTTCAGAGATTGCGCTTTACGATTATGGTAAATTGGCTCTCATCTTATTTAGATTAAATCGAGAAAAAAATGAAACAAGTCAAGTTAGGTCAAAGCGGTTTAGAAGTGACCAATGTCTGCCTGGGCACCATGACCTGGGGATCCCAAAACAGTCAACAAGATGCAGATGCTCAAATTGAGTATGCACTCTCTGAAGGGATTAACTTTATCGATACGGCAGAGATGTATGCGGTACCGCCATCCCCTGAGACCTATGGCAAAACTGAAACGATGATCGGCAACTGGTTATCAAAAAACAGTCACAGAAGATCGGAATTTATCCTGGCATCTAAAATCGCCGGTAATGGCCTGCCTTGGATACGTAATGGAGAAGACATTACCGGAGAGGCGATTATTAAATCAGTCGATGATTCACTCAAGCGTCTACAAACTGATTATATCGACCTCTACCAACTCCACTGGCCAAACAGAACATCACCCCACTTCTCAAAGCATCATGTCGGCATGGTGAAATTTTCAGATGTCGATGCAGCCGAGCACTCCAATCAGATGCTCGAAATTCTTCAAGCACTCGATAGCTGTATTAAGGCGGGAAAGATCCGTCACTTCGGACTCTCGGATGACACCACCTGGGGCATTAATGAATATCTTCGGTTGAGTGAAAAACATGCTCTGCCACGAGCCGCATCAATCCAAAATGAGTTCAGTCTATTGCACACCAAAGATTGGCCCTACCTGGTCGAAAACTGTGTTCATGAAGAGGTTGCCTATCTACCGTGGTCACCGCTTGGTGGCGGTGTATTAAGCGGAAAATATATTGATGGTGCACGCCCCGCCGGTAGCCGATGGAGCAAGGTGCAACGTAACGGCCTGTTCCGTGATAGCGAAATGGCAAATAGTGCCGTAAAGCGATATGCAGAGGTGGCGAGAAAAAATGATTTAACGCCCAGTCAGCTCGCTCTGGCATGGTGTGCCCAAGTGGATGGAGTCACCTCCACTATTATTGGAGCCACCAGCACAGCGCAATTGAAAGAGGATATTGATGCATTTGATATCACGCTATCAGACGACCTGCTGAATGATATCAATATACTACTTCAACAATATCCAATGCCTTTTTAAAAACGACTATTTTTGTCTGTTCTAGTAGATAGCGATAATCTCATAAGTGAGTTTTTGATCGGCGATATCGATACTGATCTCATCATCAACAAAATGCCCCAATAGTGCCTGCCCCAAAGGAGCCGAAGGGGTGATGACGGTGATCTCTATATCACTGTAGATAAATTTCACTCCCCCGGCAGCAGGGCCCAGGAAAAGGTACTGCTCAACACTCTGATCATCCAAAAGAACGATCAGTGCGCCAATTGTTATTCGAAGCGGGTCGGAAAATTCAATCGGTTCGAGTGCCTTAAAGGCCGCCAGATCGGCCTTGCACTCCTCTACACGTTGAGCCTGTCCCTGAGCAAGATAAGATGCCTCAAGACCCAATGTGTCGTATTTATTCTCGGCCACATTCTCTTCATGGGTTGCCGTGTTATAGGCCAGCATGGCCGCATCAACCGCACCCTGATAGACAGAATCCAGTAGCTCGATAATCTGTTTATGCAGCAGTCCCTTATCCATCTTTCAGCTCTTTAATATTAACGGAGATATAACCGTTAGTTCGTTTCAGCGGCTTCCAGCTTAACCACGTTATCGGGACCGGAAATCACCTCTTCCATCGCCTCTATTTTTCCCTTACAAGCGAGAACCACCTGCTCTTTATTACGGGCTAGAATCAGGCCAAAATCCTCCGCCTTGTTCTCATCAACTTCTGGGACAATCTGCTTCAGAAGACGGGCGAAAACTTCGCCCAGCTCCAGCATCTTGTCATAGGCATCAGCCGACTTTTTATCGTCAAACATCGTATCGTCTCTGTCGCATTTCCACATTGCTATTACAGCCATTGTTCATGTCCTCTATTTTCCTGATTGAATGGAGTTACTCGTTCTCTTATTATTCATATTTCTAAATTTTGGGGTGCAGGCTAGTAGCGTCTTAGCAGACTGACCAATACCCCCTGAACCTGTACCTGTTCGGTCGGATAGTTCATCGGTTCCATCGTGCTATTTTCAGGTAGCAGGGTGACACTACCATCACTGTTATTTTGCAACCGCTTGAGCGTGGCCTCCTCGTTGTTGATCAGCGCCACCACAATCTCGCCGTCGCGGGCAGAGTCACGTTTTTCGATCACCACCAGATCACCATCCATAATGCCGATATCGATCATCGACTCACCCTTCACCGTGAGTGCATAGCAGGGATACTGACTGAGCATGAAGTCGGGCACCTCTAGAAAATCGGGTTGCGCTATCGCCTCAATCGGGCGACCGGCAGCGATGGCACCCAAGTGAGGGATCCCTGCATCGGCCTGTTCCCACTCAACCAGTCGAATCCCCTGACGCCCAGCCATCGGCTCGACCAGTCCAGCATCGATTAAGGCCTGTATGTGCTTATGTAGAGAGCCACGGGAGCTAAGCCCCAATTCATGGCACAGCTCATCGTAGGTGGGTGGATGGGTGAAGTGCTCGGCGTTGTGGTGCAGGTGGTTGTAAATCTCCTGCTGGCGGCGGGTCAGTTTCATTGGGATAGGGTCTATTTTCCAATTGTTTTCTAGCTGTTATTCATCCTAGCACAATAGAGAACAAAAAGAGAACAGAAAATGAAAAAAGGATAGCGAGCCGTATCTGTCTGGAAACGATTCAGGTCAAAATATCATCCAGTCGATTTAGATGATCTAAAAATACTTTTAGCTTTGCCGGCATCCACTGACGGCTGAGGTATACAAGATAAAGGTTTATGGTCGGAAACTGATTATCGATCAGTAATGGCACGAGCTGACCGTTTTTAACCTCGTCTCTGGCGATAAATTTAGGGATTACAGCAATACCTAATCCAGTGATAGCGGCCTCTTTGCAACTGAGCACATCATTAACCTTGAAGCGGCCGTTTAGATCGGCTCTGTGTACACTATCCCCCTGAGGATTAGCAAGACTAAAGTCGGGTCCCGATGTAAATTCGATAAAGTCAAAATTGCCAACCTGATCCAGATGGCTCAGCTCGCCATGCTCTTTAATATACGAAGGCGAGCAGAACAGACCAATTTCACTGCGCATCACCTTTCTGGCGATCAGGCTGGAGTCTTTTAGAGCACCAACGCCAATGTCAGCTCGCAAGGCGATATCGACCCGCTCTTTGATGAGATCGATATTTTCATAGCCAAGAATAAGCTCCACCTCGACCTTTGGATTTTCCTTCATAAAGGGCTGTATCAGCTCAGAGATAAATATCTCGGAAAAACTGTTGGGGGCCGATATACGCAACAGGCCAACCGCCTCATTTCCCAAAGTGGTGGTGAACTGTTCTGCCTCCTGTGCGGTTTCAACAATCTGTAGGCAGTATCGATAATAGCCCTCTCCCGCCTCGGTCAGGGTGACGGAGCGGGTGCTTCGGTTCAAAAGGCGCACCCCCAGGCGAGATTCCAGTTGGGAGAGCTTATTGCTGACCGTCGATTTATCCATCTGTAGCTCGGCTGCAGCCTTGGTAAAGCTTTGATATTCAGCGATTTTTGCGAATATTTGCAGCTGATTGAGGTCCATGAGAGGCCTTTATTGTTGTTGTGAAACAACAGTCTATTATGAATTCACATCATTATCATCAAAGAAAAAACAAACTACACTCTTCATCAGTCGGTTTAGGCCAGAACAGATATTCCAGATGTTTCGGGTGTTACCCGGATTGTCCCCTCCGGCAGCATTGCATCTATGGCCTAAACCGACAATTTATATAATGAATGAGGAACAGGTAATGAACGCACTTCGCTACAGCAATATCTCTGTAATACTCCATTGGTTGGTTGCCATCATGCTCGTTTTTGCCATGGTGATGGGCACAACATCGCTGGTGAACATCCCCAATGATGATCCAGAAAAAATCAATGCACTCAAAGGACACATGATCTTTGGATTTTTGATCACCACCTTCATGATTGTGCGTCTGATAGCGAAGATGAAGAGCATCAATCCTCCGCCTATGGTTACCGATAATGCACTACGCGATAAAATTGGTGCTTCGGTTCACAGTGCCCTCTACATATTGGTTATTTTGATGGGCCTAAGTGGCCTTGGTATTGCGCTACTGGCAGGAGTTCCAGATGTGATTCTAGGTGTAGAGGGTGCCTCACTACCAGAGACATTTAATGAGCTGTTACCTCGCTTGGCACATGGTGTGGTTGCCAAACTCATTATGGCGACGGTGGTGCTGCATGTAGTGGCTGCGCTCTATCATCAGCTTATCCTTAAAGATAACATCATCACCCGAATGGCATTGGGTAAACGGTTTAAGGATTAATCTTTCGCAAAAGATTAGGGTAGATCGTTCGATGGTTAGGCTTAAAGGGAGCGACTCCCTTTAAGCCCTTTTAGGAAAAGCTAAAAGACCCAATCCATTGAATCAGAGTTTAGATGTTTATCGAACAATGATGGTTAATGGACATATCTCAATGCCACCCTGTTCAGCACGAACACCATGAATATCTTTATGTGCTCTAAGCTCATCAATGGCATGGGTATAAGTTTTTATAGCCACTAATCCTTGAATTCTTAAATTGACGAAACCATTTTTTTCCACTTCAAAGGAGGCATTCTCATCAAGATCATTTTCAAATAAAATTTGTGTTAATGCATCGGTCGCATTTTGTTGAATAATGATCTCCTCTTTTGATAGCTCATTAGGGCCAGCACAACTAGAAAGTAATAATGTAATAAATAACAAACCTGAAATTTTAATAAAACATCTCATATTGAATACCTTTAATTATTCTTTATCATCCAAGGGTAAAATCTCTTCGGCCTTACCCAGCTTAATCGCATTTTGAAGAACCAATTTTTTAAAAAAGATAGTCTCTTGGGTGGTGATGTTGCGCGTTTCATATCGCTCACCATCATCAGCAATAATTTTGATGGACATGCCAGAGATCACGAAAGTTTTGCCGATTAATTTATCCATAACTGCTCTCTTTAATCTGGCATCTTATTTTCTGGTGGGCAGAGAGACTCAATCAACCGTTCCACATCTTGCGTACAACAGCCAATGCCCATTGTGGCATAGGTCTCTATTTTTACCTCTTCTACTGTTGTAGCACCATTGGCGATGGCATGGATAATATCCCGCCTAAGAACCTCGTTACAGGTGCAGAGATTTCGGTCTAAATCCTTTTTAAGAATCGGCGGAAGGTCATCCAGAGCATCGATGACCTCGGCGGTCTGTTCTTTAAACGGCATCATATTTTTGATGGATTTTGAATATCAATCGATCCGAACCTTTTTAGTCTCTTTGGCCTCTATCTTATTGGCTTTTAACCAGCGACTAAATTCAGATGGAATCGGAGCTCTCACAACAGAATTTATAATACGACTATGGTTAATAGCTTCACGCGCCTCTGCCGTGCGGTTTTTATTTAACGGATGGGTATTAAAAAACTCAACTTCACCACGGTCGCTATATTCGGAATTTAAAACATCAAATAGCCCAATCGCACCTTCAGCACTCCCATAAATTTTAACAAGACTATCTATCGCATCTTTGTCGGCCAGATGCTCATTCTCACGAGAATATTTCATTAAAGTGACCATGCTGGTTGTGCCCAGTAAATCATTCACCACACTGTTGCCTGATGAGGCGCCTAAAAAAGAGAGAGCAAGACCAATAACTGCGCCATGGCTAGCATTTAAAATGGGGTGGCGATGTTTAATATGGGAAACTTCATGGGCGATGATCATTGAGAGTTCATCTTCGTATTTAAGTTTTTCCAGCAATCCTCGATATAAAACAATATGTCCACCAAGAGTTGCAAAAGCATTAACGACATCGTCATTCACATAATGCACAGTAATATGCATCTGCTCTGGCAGGTTAAAGCTGTTGATTACTTTTTGGGATATTTTCGCAAGGTAGGGGGGCAAGGGTTCAACGCCCTGCATCTCTGTAAAGCTGGACATGGGTAGATTTTGTTCTACCTCAAATGGAATTTGATCGGCAAAATTGTCAACAACGAAAATAAGTAGTGAGACGATCGCAAAAATAGCGCCAATCACACCCACAGTGAGAATAACAAGCTCCTTTAATGGATTTGTCTTGCTTGTATTTATTCCCTCGGGGATCTCTGGGTTTGAGTACTCCATAATTTAACTAATTAGGAGTAAGCGCCGTTCCATATGCAAGAACTTCAACGGAACCAATTTTGTTTCTTCTGCCCTTATGAATACTTGCAGTCTCAAGTTTCAAATTAAAAACCATGCTGGCTCCGAGGCGGTCAGCTTCCTCTTTCATTCTAAGGATTGCTTCACGTCGTGCACGGTCAAGAAGGGTTTCGTACGAGGTCATACGGCCTCCAACAAGGTTGCGTAGACCCGCAATGAATCGTTTGAAATAATCCACCGAAATGACCACGCTGCCACTCACTAACTGGCTGTCAAAGTTTGGATTCCCCTGCGGTGGTATACGGCTCGCAATTGCTGGAATAGCGTTTAAAGTTTTTTCACGCTTACGTATTGAGGCATAGTGTGTTGACTCTGAATAGCGTCCAAAGCCATATCCTAAGGCAAGTAATGTAACTAATATAATTAGATCAGCCATAACAGTTACTCAACGATTACAGCAGTGCCATAGGCAAACAGTTCAGCAGCGCCAGCAGCAATGCTTGACGTAGAAAAGCGTATATTCAATACAGCGTTGGCTCCAACTGCCTTGGCTTGTTCAAGCATGCGTTCATGAGCCTCCTGTCGTGATTCCTGCAACAACTCGGTATAGCCTTTTAGTTCGCCGCCAAAGATGTTTTTCAGGCCAGCCATAAGGTCGCGACCAACATGCTTGGCGCGGACAGAACTGCCTTGCACCAAACCTAAATGTTTTGTGATTTTCTTCCCAGGTAAAATTTCAAGGTTACTGACGATCATTGATTAACTCCCTTTTTTTGTAAATATTATTATCTTGGTAAATCTCTATCTGCCTTGATATTTATCGTAACACTTAATTAAACGGAGGTCTTTAGGCTCTCTTTTTCCTAAAACATCAACGCAGTGTGCATCAACAGAGGGTTTAATCGAGCCTGGCTCCATTAATTATTTTTTAGAGCTAAACAACCCGTCAGTCTTCATTTTTTCAGCCACACGCTGTAAAAATTGTATGGCATACTTTTTATCGAGTAGAGCTGAATTTTTATTTTTTATAGTACGATCATTTTCAATCTGCGTGCTGGCGTTGACGCTGGCAATCCAGTTTGATCTTCTCCTGATTGGGTCTAGCAAGCGAACATCAAACTTATAATCAACCTGTGTGGTTTTACTGTTAGAACTTACATTAGAACTGTCGGCATAGATAAGCAGTATTTTATTATTGGCGGCAGCTTCATCGCCATCTGGTCTTACGATATATGTAAAAGGCATTCTATCTTTACTGACTCTAACTCCTGTCACGTTAATACCATAGGTAGAAAACACCTCTTTAGCATTGTTCATAAGGTATGTTCCAAAATCATTAAAGCCGGTTTCCTCAGATAAATTCGAATTCATTTCAGATTTATAATAGACAAACTCAAAGCTACTGATTGTTGCACCATGAATACCATAGTATCGAGAGGTCTGCACAGAGGGCTCTGCTCCGCATACGGAAACGGTAAGAGCTAATGTGATGATTAAAGATAGTCGGGTGATAAACTGCATAACGATTGATGTTCCTTGAATGAATTTAAATGTGCTATAAATTAATCGAGTCTAAAGAATAAGTGGGGACAGAAGAAGCTTTATTTGATTAGCAATGTGTTATTTCAATGCCTGACCCTGTCGATTTTGTCACGGTCTTTCGACCTCTTTTGCTTTACCAAGCCTAATGGCCTTTTGAAGCACTTGCTTGTTAATTAATTCGGTCTCTTTGGTGCTGATGTTTCGAGTTTTCCAGCTATTACCATCATCAGAAATAATTTCAACGACCATGTCGGGAAGCTCAAATTTTGTACCAATCATTTTATCCACAAATAAACCTTTTAAAAGTAAGGGTTGCATCCCCTTTATTTTTTGAAAGTCTCAATATGAGACTGGCCCCTTTTTTAACGCAATGGCTTCCTGGCAATCAACGTATATTCATCAATTGATTCACTGAATTTTATTTTTTCAATAACAGTGAAACCAGCCTGTTCAAGGGATTGTTCTATCTTCTGGGTTGACAGTATATTAATCAATGGCATAAAACCAAGTTTTCCGGCTAATCGGATAAGTTTTCCAGTGATTATACTTTTATCACCCAGGCATGCGGTTTCTAAAATAAATAGGCCATCCGGTTTAAGTATCTCATAGATACGCCTAACAGCCTCATCAAGGTCTTCATAAAAATGCAGCACATAAAATGCCGTGACGACATTAAAGCGACTCGCTTCAAAACGAGAATCAAAAATAGTGGCTTCTACAAAATCAACATTGCTAATTTCACGTTCAACCTTTCTTGTCTCCGCAATATCCAGTAATTTTCTGGATATATCAATGCCTGTCACATGCTTTACACTATTTGCAAGATCATCACACTGGGTTCCAGTAGCACAACCAATATCCAGCACATCATCATCCGATGACAGGTAAGATTTTAATTTCTCGATCTTCCTCTGGTAAGCATCAAGGTCAGCAATGGGTGATGCAGCATATTTTTTTGCGATCAGATTCCAGAATTTCTCAGGTGACGTTCTAAATAGCATGTGCCTATCCTATTTGTAGATAAAAGAAGCTTGCCCCTTTTATTTTTAATCCTTTAGTTTTTACACAGACCCCAAATCGTTTCAATTAAGTGTCGTGTCCACAGAATTATGTTTTAGACTTTGTAACTTTTGAAGCAGAACTTACTCGTACGGCAACAACTGTAAAAATAATTGCCAATGGAAAGAATATGGCCAACAAGATCAAAAGATCGTTTTTTGAGGCTGTGATTTCAATATTGCTTCCAGGATGGTGATCTACCCCAACATCTAAGATATTGAGTAGTCCAAGAATCCCAACCACCACACCACTCCATGCAGCAATTGCAAATAGCCAAAAACCAGTAGTATCTTTCAATCAAAACTCTCCTTCTAGGCGCGCAACTCTCTCAGTATATCCCAGGAATCAACCGATAGCGTACGCGTCGTGCATAGTTCGGATAGCCCGGTAACTCTTCCTGTAAAGTCTGGTCTTCAAGTCCGGTTCTAATCCCCGTGATGATGAGTGCCGCCGCCGCAGGAATCAGCGTCCATACTGAGCCCAGGGCAAGAACAATACCGAACAGTGGAAGAATATTTCCGGCATAACCCGGATGCCGCACAAACCGGTACGGGCCACTGTCACACACCACATGCCCTCGATCTGTCTGAATACGCACCACGCTGGAAAAAAAGCGGTTCTCAACCAATGCCCATGAAGCGAAAGCGTATCCGAGCGAGATCAAAATGAAGCCCGTCACGATGAGCCATAACGGAAATTCGGAGGACCAGTTATAGCGGTGGTCCAGCCCTGCGATGATGACCATAGGGAACACCAGACTCACCGCCATCAGTGGCGCAAGCACTTTGTCCCAGGATTTTGCGTTTTGGATATTTTCAATATTTTGTCTTTCGGATGTTATTCCGGGATGTCGTTGTTCCGCCCACATGCGCCCACCAATACCAGCGGCCAAGATCAGCATGGCATAGAGCCACGCCTGCCACCAGCCGAGGTCCCCACCGCATATGAATAAAATCAGCGGGATTAGGAGATACGCCACAACTAATCTGATCCACTGGCGAGGGGATACCGTTTGAGCGGCCTCTTCATAAACC
>JAOTST010000242.1 GCA_029864785.1 Chromatiales bacterium
CATCTCCATAGTTGTTTTGTCATAGCCGGGAGTAAGGCCGCCAGCCCCTTTGACCTTATCAATCTTTTTAGTCTCGTTGTTGTAACGATAAACCATCGCAACAGATATGCCATCATCAGGTGCAATAACGCTGTAACAGGTATTTACATAAGATGGTTGTGGCGTTTTCATGTCGTTTAACAAGGCAACGACTGCTGCAGCGCAGACCTTCGCTTCAGAGTTGGCGGCATAGCCAGACTTTGGTAGAGGGCTTTGAATGGCTGAGTCACCAATGACATGAATATTTTGATGGATGGTTGATTCAAATGTTTTGAGATCAACTGGGCACCAGCCTTTGTCATTAGTTAAACCCGCAATAAAGGCAATTTTCCCAGCTTTTTGAGCGGGAATAATATTGAGTACATCACCTTTGAATTCTTCAACTGCAGCAGTAACGGTTTTGGTTTTGGCATTAACGGCTTCAATCTTACCGCCAGCTGCACCATTGACCCATTCAATCATGCTGTTATCTGTGCCATAGCCATAATATTTCTTCCAACCTGCATTAAAGAGCCCAAATTTTGAGAACTTATCTTTAGGATCAAGAATAATAATCTTAGATTTTGGTTTGTGGTGTTTAAGATAGTTGGCGATAAGTGATGCTCGTTCATAGGGGCCAGGTGGGCAGCGGAATGGATTAGGTGGGGGCGCGATAATCACTGTACCACCATTTTTCATCCCTTCTAGCTGCTTACGTAGGGTGACGGTTTGAGAACCTGCCTTCCATGCATGTGGAATACTTTCAGCAACGCTGGCATCGTAACCCTCAATTTGATCCCATCGGAAATCGATGCCCGGTGACACTATGCAGCGATCATAATTAAAGCTATTGCCGCCAGATGTCTTCACAATACGGGAATTTGCATCAATTGAAGTGACAGTGTCATTGACCACAGTTACACCATGGCTACGTAGCCCTTCATAATCAAAACGAATTGATTCTATACGGCGCTCGCCGCTAAGCACTTCATTGCTCATGAAGCAGGTATGGTAATGTTTTTTAGGCTCAATGACCGTGACATCAACAGATGAGTCGGCCATGCGGATATATTTGGCTGCTGTTGCACCACCGATACCGCCGCCAATAATAACGACTCTCTTTGTTGCGCCGCCAATGGCTATATTGGTGAAACCGAGGGCTCCAGCAGTTGCGGCTGCACCCGATAATTTTAAAAATCCTCTACGTGTAAATTCGCTCATAATATTGTTCTCCCCTTATCTCTGGCTGCCGTAGTAGTGGATTAACTGATCGATCCCTTTGTCGCCTTTTTGTTTTTGCAAACTTTTAATTCTTTTTCTCATTTTTTTAGGCATATCTCGATCGCCACTGATAAAGTCGTCGATGGTATTTCTTAGGTAAGGCATCATTTGACTCGCAAGAATTCCTGCATCGTCCTCTGAGGATCGGCCTCCATCTTCATGACATTTTTCACAATATTTTTTATGAATTTTTTTGCCGGATCGGGCCTTTTTTGCGTTGGCACTCTGGTCAATCGATACAACCTTTTTTTCGGAAAAGAAGGTTGCCAGTAGCTGAATCTCTTCGTCAGTGTAGCCCTTGGCGATACGTGACATGATAGTGGCTGGACGAGAATCTTCTTTATATTCAGCCATGGCGTCAATAAAGTACTCAGAAGATATCCCTGCAAGATTGGGTGTTGCTGGGCCATTACTAGAACCGTTGGTTCCGTGGCAACCTGCACAGGTATTTCCAAGCATTGATGCACTAGGCGTTACCGCAAAGGCTGCACCACTGATTGTTAAGCTGCTTACTATGAGCAAATTTTTCACGATGGATTTTTTATTCATCGGTTACTCCTCTGGTAGGTGATAATATTTTCATTTTAAAAGTTTAATGGCTTTGGTTTGGTTCATCTGTTCTGCATAATCGAGTGCTGTTTTCCCTGTAGTGTCGCTGATATTTTTGTCAGCTCTTGTTTTGATGAGCATATTGATGACATCTAAACGTTCATTAAGTACGGCTTCAATGAGAGCGGTAGAGCCACTAATATCTTGATGGTTTGTATTAGCGCCTCTCTGAATAAGAACGGCTACAGTGTGTGCATGCCCTTTTTCTGCTGCCCAGAAGAGTGCAGAAGAGCCATCATCACTAACGGCATTGATATTTGAGCCATGATTTAACAATCGATTAATAATGGTTATATAGCCTCTTGAGGCGGCAATCATAAGTGCTGTAGCACCATCGCTGTTACGAAGATGGAGTTCTGCTCCCGCTTTTAGCAGCAGGCGTATAATTTGACTATGTCTTTTTTTGACAGCGATCATGAGTGCAGTCATGCCATCTCTGTCCGAGGTGTTTATATTTGCACCGTGGTCGATAAGCATTTTTAATATTTTCGCGTGGTCGTAGCGTGCTGCTATCATCAACGCGTCCCATCCCGCACGCGTTTTTGGTGTAATGGATGCATTTTTTTGAAGGAGTAACTGGGTGATTTCGTTATAACCATTCTCTGCCGAGAAGGTGAGCGCGGTACATCCTGCAACACTTTTGGCATTTATATCTACGCCATGCTCTATTAATAGTCTGACAATTTCGATATTGCCCTCTTCGATGGCAAACATGAGGGCACTTTTTCTATATTTACTGCTCGCGTTTGGCGTTGCTCCCGCGTTGAGAAGTTGTTTGACAGTTTCAATATCGCCAACAAGAGAGGCATCTATCATCTCTCTATTTTTATCGGCCGCAGTGACTATCGAAGAGAGCCCCATGAAAAATAGCAATGAGGCAACTTTGATAATGACCAAAGGGGATGTGGGATAGGTGGCGTTCATCTTCTATGCAGCACCTTACTCTGTTGTGTCCATGTCTTCAGGATCGTCCGGCTCATCGGGTTCAGTATGCGCAATCCCTTTATGGCAGTCTATACAAGTTTGTCCTTTAGCCGTTGCTCTGGCGTGTTTTTTTCGAGCGATACGATCTTGGGCACTCAGATCCATATTATTAAAGTCGTGGCAGGTACGACACTCGCGCGAGTCGGTTGCTTTCATCCGAGCCCAAACCGCACTGGCCATCTCCCAACGTCGAGCTTCATATTTTTCGGGGGTGTCTACAGTACCCATAATTTCGTGATAGACATCTTTGGCGGCCCAAATTTTGGCCTTTAATTTGGGAAAGAAAGATTGGGGAACGTGGCAGTTGGCACAGGTTGCCTGCACACCCGAGGCATTTTTGTAGTGAACTGTCTCTTTTAGCTCTTCAAGGTTCATCTGCATGGAGTGGCAGGATGTACAGAACTCCAGTTGATTGGTGTAGGCGAAGAATAGGTTTGTGCCGCCAAGAAAGAGCATGCCAGATATAAATATGACAGCGGTAATAGCGATATTTTTTATCGAAAGATAGCGTTTAATCCCCATTTAAAGTCCACCCTCAT
>JAOTST010000023.1 GCA_029864785.1 Chromatiales bacterium
GTTCAGAATTGAGGCTCTTTGCTCTAAAGATAACCTGCAGTGGATTTTTCGATATCTGTAAGCGCTCTTTTAAATGCCTCAGAAATTGGGGCCACTCATCTCTATCTCCTGGGTCTGGGGTGATCAATAGATAATCCGTTAAGCTAATTGCTCGAATAATTGCACTATTGGCATCAGGAAAATCGTAGTTGGAAAGCTCATTTTGAGCAACCCAACAGATCGGCTGCCCCTCACGACCACTTACTTCACCTTCGTACTCATCAATTCGCCAGACGTCGAGAAACAGATTCTCCTCAGGATAACAGTGAGGGATTCGTATCAACGGTTGCATTTGGTACGTTCGAATTCCTAACTCCTCTTTTAACTCACGTTTTAAGGCATCTTCAACGCGCTCATCAAGATCTACCTTCCCGCCGGGAAACTCCCAAAGCCCCCCTTGCATAGCCGTAGTATGGCGCTGAGCAATAAGAATATTTCCCTCCTTATTACTAATAACGGCAATGGCAATATGTTGGTATTGAGAAAATTGAGTGGGAAGAAAATTCCCCATCAAGAACGATACTCGGCATTAATCTCGACATATTTATAAGAGAGATCAGAGGTCCAGACTGTTGCAGAGTAGCTCCCTCGTGCCAAATCGACCCGAATCGTAATCTCTTCACGATCCATAATTGACTGTCCCCGCTCCTCGGTATAGCTCTCGGCACGCCCTCCATTTTCAACAATCAATACATCACCCAGATAGATCTTGATCTGTTCAAGATCCAGGTTACTGACACTTGCCCGTCCCACTGCCGCCAGAATTCTTCCCCAGTTTGGATCACTGGCAAAGAGCGCCGTTTTAACCAGAGGTGAGTGAGCCACAGTATAGGCAACACGTTCACACTCTGCCTCATCAGCGCCTCCATCAATCTCAACAGTCACAAACTTGGTTGCCCCCTCCGCATCACGAATCATCAACTGAGCCAGTTTTTGAAACATCGCATTGAGTAACTGGCTAAAAAGTTCAGCCTCTTCAGACCCTTCATTAATTTGTACACCGCTCTTTCCTGTTGCCATCAGCAGACAAGAATCATTAGTAGAGGTATCCCCATCCACAGTGATCCGATTGAAGGAAAACTTAACTGCACGATTGAGTAATCGCTGCAACAGAGCGCTATCAATGGATGCGTCGGTTGCGATATAGGCAAGCATCGTAGCCATATCGGGGCGAATCATACCGCTCCCCTTGGCTATCCCGGTGATAGTGATCTTGCTGCCATTGAGTTCCAGCTCTTCAGAGAGCCCTTTGGCTATCGTATCGGTGGTCATAATACCGTGGGCAGCATCCTCCCACCCTTGGCCTTGTTCGCTCAGATTAGCTAAGGCATGAGGAATGCCTGCCTGAAATCGATCGATTTCTAATGGTTCACCAATCACCCCCGTGGAGAACGGAAGCACTTCATTCGCAGAACAGCCCACACTCTCGGCAACCAATTCACAGCACCGCTTCGCATCTTCAAGACCGTTATGTCCCGTTCCTGCATTAGCATTGCCAGTATTGATTAATAGATAACGAGGAACCGCCTGATTTAGATGCGTTTTGGCGATCTGTACAGGCGCTGCACAGAAGGCATTTTGAGTGAATACTGCCGCACTCTGAGTTCCTTTAGCCAGCTCGATAACCACCAGATCCCGGCGATTAGTATATTTAATTCCCGCTTCTGTAGTGCCCAAACGGATCCCTGTAACGGGAAGGAGCTGAGGAAGAATTGAGTATCCAACGGCCATAATCTTTGTCCATCAAGTGTTAGAAATATTACTAAATCGATTTACCCTAGTTTCGACTATCTTCTACACGCTTTGCAACTCTTAACCGTGCTATTGCAGCTTCCCATGACACTGCTTATATTTTTTACCACTACCACAGGGGCATGGCTCATTACGTCCAACTTTCTTACCATCACGAACAAAAGGTTGACGCTCTTGTTGCTCTACACCCTCAGGCTCACTCTCTGTCATACCCGATGCCTCTGCATGCTGATACTCAACCTCACCCTGATTGCGACGCTGAGCTTCAACTTCAGCTACATCTTCCTCATTATTCACTTGGGCTCGTGAAACGATTCCGATCACATCTTGCTTAATTCGCTCAAGTAGATCGGTAAAGAGATCAAACGACTCACGCTTATACTCCTGTTTAGGGTTTTTCTGGGCATAACCACGGAGATGGATCCCCTGACGCAAGTAGTCCATTGATGCCAGATGCTCTTTCCAAAGACTATCAAGAACTTGTAGCATTACCGCCTTCTCAAAGTGCTGCGCAACTTCAAGGCCAACCTCCTCTTCCTTCTCTCTATAGAATCGAACCATCTCCGAAAGGATGCGCTCTCTCAGTGTCTCTTCATGTAGCGCATCATCTTCATCAAGCCACTTCTGAATATTAAGTTCTAAACCAAAATTTTCTTTCAAACGTGTTTGAAGTGCCTGGATATCCCACTGCTCCTCAAGAGAGTGAGGGGCAATATATTCATTGAGAACATCATCAAGAACATCCGCACGGATCGCATCGATTGTCTCAGAAATGTTGCTCTCGGCCATCAATTCGTTGCGCTGTTCATAGATCACCTTGCGTTGATCATTAGCAACATCATCATATTCCAGAAGGTTTTTACGAATATCGAAATTGTGCCCTTCAACCTTACGCTGAGCATTCTCAATCGCTTTACTCACCCAGGGATGTTCAATCGCCTCGCCTTTTTCCATCCCCAATTTTTGCATCAGGCCGGCAACCCGTTCAGAAGCAAAAATTCGCATCAATGTATCTTGCAGGGAGAGATAAAAGCGTGAAGAGCCCGGATCACCCTGCCGGCCAGAACGTCCGCGAAGTTGATTATCGATCCGACGCGACTCATGCCGCTCAGTACCAATAATGTGCAATCCACCGCTATTTAGCACCTCTTGATGACGATCTTTCCAAGCCTCATGAGCCGCTTCGACTGTCTCTTCACTAGCGGTTTCGCCCAACGCCTTGATTTCAACATCAAGGTTTCCACCTAAAACAATATCGGTTCCACGGCCAGCCATATTGGTCGCAATAGTGATAGCGCCGGGACTGCCTGCTTGAGCAACAATTTCCGCCTCACGCTCATGCTGTTTGGCGTTAAGCACTTCGTGCTCAATTTTTTCTTTTTGCAAAAGCCCGGAGAGCAACTCAGAGGTCTCTATCGATGCAGTACCCACCAATACAGGCTGGCTACGTGTCATACAGTCTCGAATATCTGAAACAATCGCTTCATATTTCTCTTCAGGGGTCAGATAGATCAAATCACCCCGATCATCCCGCAGCATCGTCCGATGCGTTGGAATAACGACCACTTCGAGGCCGTAAATCGATTGAAATTCATACGCTTCAGTATCAGCAGTTCCGGTCATCCCCGACAACTTCTCGTAGAGACGAAAGTAGTTCTGAAAAGTGATCGATGCGAGCGTCTGATTCTCATTTTGAATAGCGATTCCCTCTTTCGCCTCAACAGCCTGATGTAGGCCATCCGACCAGCGTCGACCCGACATGGTGCGTCCCGTAAACTCATCGACAATCACCACATCGCCATCACTGACAATATAATCCACATTGCGGTGATAGAGAACATGTGCCCTCAGCGCGGCATTGAAATGGTGCATCAAGCTAATATGAGCCGCATCATAAAGACTCTCGCCTTCGCCAATCAATCCTGCCTCTGTAAGCAGCTCCTCAACGTGCTGATGGCCATCTTCAGTGAGATGAATCTGTTTCTGCTTCTCATCAACCGAATAGTCCCCAGCACCCTCTTCATCACCATCAGCTTGTCGGGTGAGACTAGGAACCAATGTATTGATTTTACTATAGAGCTCCGAACTATCCTCAGCAGGCCCAGAGATAATAAGTGGAGTTCTCGCTTCATCGATAAGAATCGAATCTACCTCATCAACGATGGCAAAATTGAGTTCACGCTGCACCCTCTCTTCAATGGAGAAAGCCATATTGTCACGCAGATAATCAAAGCCGAATTCGTTATTGGTTCCGTAGACAATGTCACAGGCGTAAGCGGCCTGTTTACTAATGTGATCCATCTCATTAACCACAACACCTGTCGTCAATCCCAGGAATTCGTAAAGCTCCCCCATCCACTCTGCATCACGTTTAGCAAGATAGTCATTAACCGTAATGACGTGCACCCCTTTACCGCTTAGAGCATTGAGGTACGCAGCAAGTGTCGACATCAACGTCTTGCCTTCACCTGTGCGCATCTCGGCAATCTTGCCCTGATGCATCACCATGCCACCAATCAGTTGCACATCATAATGACGCATACCAAGAACACGTTGACTTGCCTCACGAACTACAGCAAATGCCTCGTTAAGAATCGAGTCTAAATCGGCTCCCTCTTCAACACGCTGCTGAAACTCACCCGTCTTTGCCTTGAGCTGTTCATCGGTGAGATTTTGCATCTCCGACTCAAGCCCGTTAACCAGCTCAAGTGTCTTACGCATCCGCTTGACCAGACGGTCATTACGACTTCCAAATACCTTACTGAAGAGTTTTGAAACCATTAAATCAACTCACAAAAATCAATTGAGAATAGAGCGCTAGGCCCACACTAAGAATTAGCCCGTTATTGTACCTGAATAAGTGAGTTTACGCCCAAGATGATGAGCGATTTATCGTGTCCGTTAAAGCGGCTTTAACGACGAGATGCAAAGTACCCCATTGAGATGGAGCACTCTAAATTCATTGCGAATTATCGATGTGCAGTTTGAACAAATGTCATCGGATCAACGGTTCGCCCACTACGCCAGACTTCAAAATGGACATGAGGACCCGTCGAACGTCCGGTATTGCCCATTTTAGCAATGACCTGACCTTTTTTAACCGTGTCGCCAACCTTTACGGCGTTTTCTCTATTATGTCCATAACGGGTGATATAACCGTTGCCATGGTTAATTTCGACCATATTGCCGTAACCAGAGCGTTTGCTCGACCACATCACCACACCTGAACCAACAGCAATCACATCACTCCCTTCACTGCCGGCAAGATCAATTCCCTTGTGAAAATCGGGTTTTCCGGTAAATGGATCCGTTCTAATTCCATAACGAGAAGAGATCCAACCTTTTTTAACGGGTCGGCCTGAGGGGATAACTTCATGTTGCAAATTACGCGACATCAGCACCGACTCAAGGACACCAAGCTGCTCTTCACGATCGACTAGCTGCTGTGAGAGTTGATCGATTTGTGTGAGAAAATCTGGAATTTTAAGACTGGGAGCAGCACCGCTATTTCCTTCTGGACCACCTAATGCAGGCGCCTTGGAGAAATCAAACTCACCGCTATCTAGTTCACCTACCGATACTAGCCTTTGACCAACAGCATCCAATCGAACGACATGAGCCTGCATCTGTCCAAGACGCAGAGCCAGTGCATTCAGACTCTCTTCCGCCCGGGCTCGAGCATTAGAAATCTCAGCTTTCTGCTGCTTAATCGTTTCGTTCCAGCTACTATTGGCGTAGGCTAGATTCGAAGAGATATCATTTCCCTGCTGGAGCCCCACGTAGTAACCCATTACAAGCGCAACGATAGGAACGATCAGAAAGATTGCTGCTGAAAGGAGAAAGAGTTGTACCCCACTAATTGAGATACTACTGACTCCCCCTAACCTCTTTGAAATCCAGATAAGATTCATATGACTCAAATTTTTCTCAATTTTTATTGTAGAAAGCTTTATACAGGAGAACAGATTGTCAAACAAGCCAAAACTAATCAGCAAAATCTTCTCCGCCGCCTCCAATCTTGGTCAATTAAATCATCATATTAACCGCATTAGAGAGTTAGAAAAGAGTCTGCGCCTACATCTTCCCACCCATATGGCAGAGGATTATGACTGGTCTGTTGGAAATTTCCGTGACCAGCATCTCACTCTATTTGTTACAAACCCAGGAGAGGCTTCTAAACTACGCTTTCAACAACAGATGCTCCTTGAAAAAGCACGTTTAAAATTTCCCCAAATTGAAACAATATCTATCAAAGTAGTCTATCAGGGAAAAGTGCCTGAAGAGCGTGTAAAGATCGGGCGAAAATTATCCTCAGAAGCAGCCGCTGGAATCGCTGAGTTTGCTGAGCATGTCGATGATCAGGCGCTAAAAATTGCGCTAAAGCGATTAAGCCAGCATGGACAGGATAAGAAACAGTAGGTTAAGCAGTTACAGGCTTGATGTATGAAATAGGGGTCTCTTTAGGGTCATCAAAAGTCACCAGTTCCCACGCATCATCTTGTTGCATCAATGTGTGTAGCAGCTGATTATTTAACGCATGTCCCGACTTATAACCGCTAAAAGCACCAATCAGACTGTGCCCTAGAAGATAAAGATCACCAATCGCATCCAGCACCTTATGTTTTACAAACTCATCGGCGTAGCGCAGACCATCCTCATTAAGGACACGATAATCATCAAGAACAATGGCATTATCGAGACTACCGCCAAGGGCAAGGTTCTGCTTGCGCAACTGTTCAATTTGGTTCATAAAACCAAAGGTACGCGCACGGCTTACCTCTTTTACAAACGAGGTCGATGAGAAGTCAATTTCCGTAGTCATCGCCTTCCCCTCAAACGCAGGGTGGGCAAAATCAATTGACATTGAGACCTTAAAACCATCAAAGGGCTCAAAACGAACCCATTTATCCCCATCTTCAACCAGAACCGGCTTTTTGATGCGAATAAATTGTTTAGGCGCCTCCTGTTCAACCAGTCCAGCCGATTGAATCAAAAAGACAAAAGGCCCTGCGCTACCATCCATGATGGGAACCTCAGGAGCACTCACATCGACAAAGGCATTATCAACACCCATTCCAGCCATCGCAGAGAGCAGGTGTTCAACCGTTGAGATACGCACATCCCCTTCGGAGAGGGTTGAAGAGAGCGTAGTATCGCCTACGTTTTGATAATCTGCCTTAATCTCGACAGCATGCTCAAGGTCCACTCGACGAAAAACAATCCCCGTTCCTGCGGCGGCAGGGCGCAAAGTAAGAAATATCTTCTCACCTGTATGCAGTCCAACACCTGTTGCACGAATGGTATTTTTTAGTGTTCTTTGTCTAATCATAGTCTCAAGCGCTACTTTTCATTTGTCGTCTGACTTTAACGAGCCGCATATATTAACACACAGTTAATACCTTAAAAACTGTGTATCCATTCACAAAATTAACCACTTGGGTTAATTTCTCCCTCAGCTAGTCCGCCTGGCGACGTAAAAATGCAGGAATATCAAGTACATCAAAACCATCACTCTCCTTATTTACAGACATTGCTGGAGTTGGCTCCCCACTAACATTCCCGCCATTACGGATAATGGTTGGCTTGTCGAGGCTCTCGTAATTAGGACGACCGGTAGTCGCCTCAACGATAGAGGGTCTAAATGTTTGTGGATCCTCGATAGCCTGTTTGTTACCTAATCCGGTAGCGACGACAGTGACTCTTAACTCATCCCCCATCTCAGAATCTATAGCAGTACCCATCACAATCGTTGCATCTTCCGCAGCAAACTCACCGACAATGGCTCCCACCTTCTTAAACTCACCCATGGTGATCTTGCTTGAAGTGACATTGACCAGAATACCTCGCGCACCTTTCAGGTTAATTCCCTCAAGCAGAGGACTGGCTACGGCCTTTTCAGCAGCAATGGCAGCCCGGTCTTCACCAGTAGATGAGCCCGACCCCATCATTGCCATACCCATCTCAGACATCACCGTTCGTACATCAGCAAAGTCAACGTTAATGACACCCGGATTGGTAATCAGCTCCGCAATGCCCTGAACCGCACCCAGCAGGATATTGTTTGCCTCACCAAAGGCATCCAGCATATCGATATCATCACCCAGCACATCGAGCAGCTTTTCATTGGAAACAGTAATAAGCGAATCAACAAACTGCTTGAGTTCATCCAGTCCCTCTTTGGCCAAGCTCATGCGCTTATTACCTTCCATTGGGAAAGGACTGGTCACCACCGCAACGGTAAGAATTCCCATATCCTTTGCAACTTGAGCAATGATGGGGGCGGCACCCGTACCGGTTCCACCACCCATACCCGCCGTGATGAAGACCATGTCAGCACCCTCAAGAGCCTCTGAGATACGATCCCTATCTTCCATCGCCGCCTGACGCCCAATTTCAGGATTGGCTCCTGCTCCAAGCCCTTTGGTAATATTGTTACCAATCTGAAGTTGTACACGGCTTGATGATAACTCCAGTGCCTGAGCATCGGTGTTGGCACAGATAAACTCAACACCATCAATATCTGCACATACCATGTGTTCTACAGCGTTACTTCCACCGCCTCCCACACCGATCACCTTAATGACCGCACCCTGCGTTCTACTATCTATTAGTTGAAATGCCATCGTTCTTCTCCTCTCCAAAAAACTAAAAATTTATCTTTAAAATTACGGTTAAAAATTTCCTTGAAACCAGCTCTTCATTCGTTCAAATACACCTGAAACACCACTACTTTCAGTCAACTCCGAAACCCCATGGCTTCGATTATTCTGTCCAAACTGTAATAGACCCACACCCGTTGCATAGATCGGATTGCTGATCACATCAGTCAATCCATTCACACCTTTGGGAATACCCAAACGTACCGGCATATGGAAGATCTCCTCTGCAAGATCCACAACCCCTTCCATCTTTGAGGTACCGCCAGTCAATACAATCCCTGCTGCAATCAAATCCTCAAAGCCACTACGTCTTAACTCGGCCTGAATCAACGTAAATAATTCTTCATAGCGAGGTTGAACCACCTCAGCGAGCGTTTGCCGAGCCAATTGGCGAGGTGCTCGATCGCCCACACCGGGAACCTCAATCGTCTCATCTGGATTGGCCAACTGAGTCAGACAACAGGCGTACTGTTTCTTAATCTCCTCCGCCTTCTGAGTCGGGGTTCGCAGTGCAACGGCAATGTCATTGGTTACCTGATCACCTGCAATAGGAATCACTGCGGTATGGCGAATCGCCCCCTCGGTAAAGATGGCGATATCGGTAGTACCACCACCGATATCGATGAGGCATATTCCTAACTCTTTCTCATCATCACTGAGAACCGAGTAACTCGACGCCAGTTGCTCAAGGATGATGTCATCTACTTCCAGACCACAACGACGGACGCACTTGATAATGTTCTGGGCAGCACTCACCCCACCCGTCACCAAATGGACACGCGCCTCAAGGCGTACCCCCGACATCCCAATCGGTTCACGAATGCCTTCCTGATTATCGATAATGAACTCCTGCGGCAGGACGTGGAGGATCTTCTCATCGGCAGGAATGGCAACGGCTCTGGCGGCATCTATCACTCGTTCGACATCGGCGTGGTTCACTTCACGATCACGAATCGCCACGATTCCATGGGAGTTAAGACTCTTAATATGGCTACCGGCGATCCCGGCGAAGACGGAGTGAACATGACAACCCGCCATCAACTCTGCCTCCTCCACCGCACGTTGAATGGAGTAGACCGTTGACTCAATGTTGATCACAACCCCTTTCTTTAAACCGCGTGATGGGTTGTGACCGATACCGATAATATCGATCTCGCCCTCGGCATTTATCTCTCCCACAATACAGACTACCTTGGAGGTGCCAATATCGAGTCCGACAATTAAATTTTTATCTGTCTTTTTACTCATCTCTCTTCTCCGCTATGTCGTCGTGTGCCGCCAACGCACAGCAAAACCATTGGTATATCGCAAATCAATGCCATCAATCTGATTCAACTTCGCCTTAATGTCAGATTGATAAACACCCGCAAATCGGTTCAAACGCTTAACCACTGACTCTCTTCCCATGTTGAGAATCAAGCCATTATCAAGCTCTAAATCCCAAGCCCGTCGACCGCTGAGCTCAACCCGTACAATGTTGATCTCTTGATCGAAAACACTCTTTGTCAACGCCCGATACTTATCGGTCATCATATTTTCAGTTCCCGCAGGTCCCACAAAATGGGGAAGCCCTGCAAGAGAGTCATCGATCTTCTCAGGTCTAAACGAGACGCCATCAACATTAACCAATGCATCATCATTCCAGATTGCAAAGGGCTTTTGTTCCTCTATATTGACCACTAGTTGACCCGGCCATACCCTACGTACAGCGGCACGATGAACCCAAGGTAACTCCTCAATATCATCACTGATCTGATCAACATTAATTCTAAAAAAGCCCTCTTTGATTTGCGGCTCAATAACACCTTTAAGCGCACTCTGACTAACATGCTGAATAGTGTTCACAATTCGAACCGATTGAATTGGATATGAACCAGGCTCAAGAGGACCACTAAGCCAAAATCCTAACCCACCAAGCGAGAGCACAAACAGTAGTCCTTTAAAGATCTTCATCTTTGGCAGTCGACTCTTCTGTTTCTGATGGCGCATACTTGCACCTCTCTTTTTTACTTTAGACATGCCATCCCCCTTCACCGACATTCAACGTCTGCGCCAGAATAGTTTGAGTCAGCTGGTCAAAGTCGATCCCCGCCACTTTAGCCGCCATGGGCACCAGTGAATGATCGGTCATACCGGGCACAGTATTGACCTCAATGGGCATAAATTTTCCTTTTGTGTCGG
>JAOTST010000243.1 GCA_029864785.1 Chromatiales bacterium
CAGCGCATCGTCCGTATCGTAGGCCTTTAGAAGAATAACAAACTCCTCCCCGCCATACCGAAACAGCAGATCATAATCTCGAACACTGTTCTCCATAAGACGCGCGACGAGGATCAAAATTTCATCCCCATAGACATGACCATAGGTGTCGTTAACCATTTTAAAGTGATCAATATCCAACACACCAAGCCAAAACCCCTGCTCCCCTTTAAACACCCTAGTATCATTCTCATATTTAGATACTGGGGGAACAACAGAAGAATCTGTCTGATTATTTTTTATTAAAATACGAGATATTTCCGAATCCAGCGTCTCCCTGTTCAGTAGCCCCGTAAGTCGGTCCCTTTTGGTCTGTTCGATCAGCTCAAGATAGTTAGAGTAGATACGAAGAAAGCTGTGTACCAAACGTTGATTTTCAAGGCTCATTGATTCTGAACCATCAATGTACTGAATTAATATCGCAAAAATATCGTTATTATGATCAAACGCTGGATAGATGATTTGAGCCACTTTAGCATCGAACGGATTATCTACTTTAGTAATTTGACCGTCCTCAAAAACATCTCTGATTGCACTTTGAATGTACTCAGGCATTGTTCTGGCGGGCTTTATTTTGCCCATGGTGACTATCTCTGTATTCGTAGTATATGCTAAAAGCCCAAGGGTTATATCTGGATCTAGATCACATACTTTGTAGAGCCAAAAATTTTGTTGTTCACTATACTCCTTCAATGTTTTTAGAAGGCTTTTCTCCAGGATTTCACGATCATGATGGCGTGTAATTTCAGCCAGACTATCAATAAATTGAATGGAATTAATCTTCTTTCTCATCGACTAAATTCCCATCCCTAACAGCAAATATTCCATGAGCAAAACTCCCTTAACTCGTCACAGTATAGAACAAAATAACGATGCCATATTTAAACTTATATTTAAATAGCTTATTCATCTAATTAATCTCAGGAATTTCACCCTTTTGCCAATCCATTCCGGCCTCACCATACCAATAACCGTTACAGAGTGACTCATCACCATTGAGCTTCTCAATGGCTGCCTCGGCGTCAACCACACTCATGCGGCCTTTAATTACACCATCAAATGCACCCACCACCTTCTCCATCATGATCGAATTGGGCGAGAGGTGCTGTGGCGACAGGCGTATCACATCAACCCCCATCTCAACCATTCTCGGCACTGCAGCAATCAGACTGCTGGTTGCAGCGGATTGGGTCTGAATACCGTTAAAGTCTAGAAAGGCTTCACCATCCTGCGACTCAACCAGTAACCCTTCAGCGTAATCACCACAACGGAGCTGGCAGTCATCTTTAGGTAAACCCTCTGCACGCGCGGTAAAACAACGTGCAGAGAAGGCGAGCGGCAGACGACCATAGGCAAATACCTCCACCTCCATCCCTTCTGGTCGCTTATTCATAAGTTCCTGTAGTGTCTCCTCGCCTAATTCCACCGGCATCACCCAGCGCTTGGCACCCATTTCATGGAGTACGTCCATGCTCTCCTGGTTGTAGCAGTTAATGTGAGGGCCTGCGACGAAGGACTTTTTGTTGACCATATGCTGCACCGCAGCCATCTCGTTGGCCTCGACCAGATATTGTTCATTCTCAGCAATGTTGTGCATGGTGCGTAGTTCTGAGTCAGCCTCGATCAATACCAGTGTCGATAAAACTACCTCTTTACCCGCCTTCTCCAGCATCTCGGCCAATTCGAGCCAATCTTCAAGCTTGAGTGCGCGTCGCTTGGAGCAGATCACCTCACCGAGGTAGACCACATCCACCGGCCACTCGGCCACCTTTTTATAAAAATCGAAAACCTGCTCTTTGTCCCAAAAATAGAGGAGTGGGCCTAATGATAATTTGGGTGAAAATTTACTCATTGATCATCTATCCTATTGCCATTCACGTTCAAGTGCGCCCAGCGTATGGGTAGTACCCTCAGAGACTCGACCCAACTGCTCCACCCATTCGGACTTAGCAACATACCCCTCTGGATTGCTCTCTGCGGCATCGAGCGCCGCTCGTAAAACCGAAGTCACCTGCCCAACATAGGCAGGGCTACGTTGGCGACCCTCTACCTTAATTGCGGCAACTCCCATCTTGATCAGCTGCGGCAGAATATCGACAACGCTCAGGCTAGTCGGCTCTTCGATAGCATAGTCAAGTTTGCCCTTTACGTTGAAGCGTCCCTTGCAAAGCACCGGATAGCCCGCACTCTCAACCTGATCATAACGGTCGATCAAGACACCATTAAGGCGTACGTCACGTCCCTTTGGTCCCTCCGACCACTCGACATATTTGGCAGGGGAGCAAGCTCCGCAGGTGTTAGGGGATTCGCCGGTCGCATAGGATGAGAGGTAGCAACGCCCCTCGACCATCACGCAGAGGCTACCAAAGCCGAAGACCTCAACCTCGACATCGGTGTTCTGGATCACTCGCTCGACCTGAGCCAATGAAAGTACACGTGGCAGTACCACTCGTCGGATATTAAATTGCTCTTTGTAAAACTGGATCGCCTCGGCACTGGTAGCCGACCCCTGTACTGATAGGTGCAGACGCAGGTCAGGGTATTTTTTGGTGGCGTAACGCATCAGACCGATATCGGCGAGGATCACCGCATCGATACCGAGTCGGTCTGCACGGTCAATTGCATCAGTCCATAGGCTCCAGCTCTGCGGCTGCGGATAGGTGTTGAGTGCTAAAAGCACTTTGGCACCACGGTCATGGGCATACTTAACCGCCTGCGCGGCCGAACGCTCATCGAAGTTGAGCCCCGGAAAGTTGCGCGCATTGGTCGAGTCACGAAAGCCCATATAGACCGCATCCGCGCCACTATCGACCGCTTTTCTGAGCGCAGGAAAACCACCTGCCGGACAGACTAGATCAACCTTCTTCATAAACCTCTAAACCTCATGAGAATTTGTTACGTTTACTGCTTTGTTTGGTTCAAGCTGCCATCCCTGGTAACTGCCTCGGCGTGCGAGTTCATCTTCGATACCGTTAAGCACCTTCCACTTCCACTGACACCACTCGGGGGCGAGCAGAATCGACTCTGAAGCCGTTCCTGTCGTCCGGTGGTAGATCACATCCTTTGGTGTACGTTCAACCATATCCGCCGCCACCCGAATATAGGAGTCCATCGACCAGGGAGCATACTCATCTTTGCGCCACTCATTGGCCAACGCTGTCCCCTTTACCACATGCAGTGGATGGAGCTTAAGCCCCTCAACGCCCAACTCCAAAACCCGCTCAAGGGAGATGAGATTGTGGGCGGGGTCTTCGCCGGGAAGACCGATAATCAGATGGGTGCAGAGCGGTATATTGCGCTCACGAACCCGGCACACCGCCTCGGCGTACTCCTCAAAGGTGTGTCCACGATTGACCCGTTCCAGCGTGTG
>JAOTST010000244.1 GCA_029864785.1 Chromatiales bacterium
GTGCTGCCTCAATCGCGGCATTGAGTGCCAACAGATTGGTCTGCTCAGCAATACCGCGAATCACGTCAACCACAGAACCGATATTATTCGCCTCCGTCTCCAACGTGTGAATCAATCCGGAGGAGTGATCCACATCAGTCGCCAAAGTATTGATGCTTTCAACCGTCTGCTGCACCAGACGCAGTCCCTCTTTGGACTCCTGATTGGCCTTATTAGCCGCCTCCGAGGCACGCACTGCATTTTGAGCCACTTCACTAACCGTAGCGGTCATCTCATTCATTGCCGTAGCCACACTCTCGGTCTCTTGCTGCTGCTGTGCGACACCCATTTCAGTCTCATTGGTAACTGTCATCAGCTGCTGCGAGGCATTGCCCATTTGAGCAGAAATATCATGAATGGTCTGAATCATCTGTCGCAGATTTTCTAGCATCGAACGCATGGCCTCCTGCTGTTGCCCAATCTCACAATCGCCAATCACTTCAATATTGCCGGTCAAGTCACCCGCTGAAATCGCCTGTAACTCACCAACATTATCTTGTAGTGGGCGCAAACTGCGCTGGATATACCAATACGTCACAAATATCGCCATCAGTATGGAAATAATAATGACACTGTAAGTAATCAGACTACTGCTCTGCTGTTTGCTATAACTCTCGGTGTAGTCTGAAACATTAATCAAATAGCCCAACAGAGAATCTTCATCACCCGTCACCGGCTGAATGGTGACCGAATTGATGGTCTCCCCCAGATCAATAATATTGAAACTGCGCTCTCCTAATGGAGGGAGCTCAACATCCAGCTGGCGATAGAGTCCATCACTGGTTGTTTCACTCACTTGACCCTTGGCATCAAGAATAATAACGTCGGAACCCTCGCTCTTTTTAAACTCCGCCAGCGCATCCTTCAAGTCACGTTGGTAAATACCCACACCAATTGCCTTACCTCGATTATAGATGGGAAAGACAAGGCTAAGGCTGAGTCCATTATTCTGATTAGGCACCACATTGCCGTGTATTTTACCTTCACGTACCGCGTGGTTTATCAGTGGATTATCGCTCTTGCCACTGAGTTTGTTTGGCGCGGAGAAGATAATATTGCCCTGTGTATCGGTAATAACCAGCTCAGTGATTATTTTTGATGCGCTAAGCAGATTGTATGTACTGGCTGCACCGGATGCGATCTTTTCTGCATCTCGATTTTTGATCGCCTTACGCAAAACACGATCCCGTGCAATAGAGGGGATACTCATCTCCATATTATGAATTTGAAAAGAGACGATATTCTGCCACAACAGTGATTTACCACTATATGTGACATCTTCATAGCGCGTCTCAATCAGCTCTTGTGAGACCTTTCCTGAAAAGAGCAAAACAGCCGCAACCAACAGTGTAATCGCGATCATCGCAGCGGTAAGCCGGGTGCGTAAATTCATCGTATGTTTCATAGGATCCGTTCTATAGTTCTAGATACAACAACGTCCCGACCCAGAGCTGGGTCGGGACTTCTGTTAAAGGGTATTACTCGGCAGGATAACCCGCTGCTTTCCAGGCAGGAAAACCATCACGATAATAGTAGACCTTAGTATAACCCCAGCCCACCGCCTTTTTAGTCGCCTTTGAAGAGCGTAGGCAGCCGTGACCGTTGCAATAAAAGACTACCTCATCACCCTTTTTAACTTCGGCACCGAGTGATCCTTCATTAAATGCTTTTTTTAACTCAATATGAATCGCATCAGAGATACGACCCGCCTGCCAATCACTATCTTTACGGACATCGACAATCGCAACACCCTTATCAAATAACTTCTTCACCGCTGCGGTATCAACGGTCGTCGCACCATCAACATTCTCTGGTGATGTAGCTGCAAAAGTAGTGCTCGCAAACAGCGCGGCTAGCACAAGGGCTAACAGTCGAAACATTTTCATCTATTCATTCTCCATAACAGTGGTTATTTAATACTCTATATCGGCCCCTATTTAATTGGTGAACCGTAAGAACATTCTTACTACTGCTCTATATAACCACATAACCAATGTGAAAAACAAATAGGAAAATGCTTATAAAGGCGAGCGCTTTTGAGCGAGTTTCGCTTTAAGTGGGGTGTTGCGACGTAGCATATCCAGCGATTCATCGATCGCCATATCGAGATAACTTCCATAGTAGTGTCCCGTAGTCAGCCCCACCATCTTTTTAGCCAGCTCGCCGCCATGGCCATCAATATAGACAACGGTCGGCGTTACAAAAATGCTGTAACGTGAACTGAACTCATCGGGGTCGATCATCTTGCCATCAAAATCGCGTACCGAAAGCCCACCATCTATTTTAAACTGACGAATGAGCGCCTTATCTTCATAATCACCACTACGAATCATCGGTTTAAAGTGCTCCTCTTCGAGCCGGAGGCACCAGCTACAGCCATCCGCCGAGAACATCATTACGATAGGAATTTTATGTTTTAACGACTCCTGGCCGAGCTTTTGTAGATCAGTCACCTTGACCACAGCCACATCGCCCTCATCGGCCCATAACAAGAACGGGCATAGAAGAGAGGAGAGCAGTAAGGTTTTTAGTAAATTATGTTTCATAATAACGATATAACTGGATCATATCCTTTGCCGTTTCACCGTGATTATAGCGTAGTGTCTATGCGCTAAATATATGACCCATCCAATTAGTATTATTTACGTATCGAAAGTAGCGAAAGAGCCCCACTGACTCCCAATACCCAGGTCAGCACAGGTGCGCCCGCGAGCATCGGCTGAGCGTAACCATCAAGCCCCAGCAACACGGCAGCGGCAATGATAAGACCTACACCCGTGGTTGCCGCAATGGTTCGGCGATTGGCACTACGGATCTCCTGGCGAATCTCTCGCATCGACTCATCATTGAGCTTAATCGGCAATTCACCATCACGCGCCTGTTGCGCCAACGAGTGAAGCATCATCGGCAAGCCGGGTAGTGTCTCACCCCAGTGAGGAAGCTCCTTCTGCATCTTTTTGATAAACGATTTGGGGCCAAGACGATCACGCATCCACTGTTCAAGGAACGGTTTGGCGGTGTCCCAGAGATCAAGCTGAGGATAGAGTTGGCGACCCAACCCCTCAATATTGAGCAGGGTCTTCTGCAGCAGTACCAGTTGCGGCTGCACCTCCATATCGAAACGGCGAGCAGTCTGGAACAGGCGCAACAGCACCTGACCAAAGGAGATCTCGCCCAGCGGCTTCTCGAAGATCGGTTCGCAGACGGTACGGATCGCCGCCTCAAATTCATCAACACGGGTGTCAGCGGGCACCCAGCCCGAATCGACATGCAGTTCAGCGACACGGTGATAGTCACGATCAAAAAAGGCTAAAAGGTTCTCGGCAAGGTAGCGCTGATCCTCATGACTGAGAGTCCCGAC
>JAOTST010000245.1 GCA_029864785.1 Chromatiales bacterium
TCGTCGCCTACCGGGGCGTAATAGGGTTCATCCTTGATCAGGAAGGCATTGATTTCATTCATGGCGTGGTATTTATTGAGGTGATTTGGTAGATATGGTGGCTATCTTGGTGATTATCAAATGAATTTTTATCTGTGAGACTACATTTTTATGAGGAGTAGACGATAGATATAGTAATATATTTGTAGAGCAATTGAGTATAGAGAACCCATGAGGGGTCACAAGAGGTAATGGAAAGGTCTAAGGATCCAGTGGATAGATCGGGCAACGGTTCGGGTACGGTATCCGATCGTGATCGGGTTGGAGCGCGCGCACGGTATGCAACCGCCGCTGGTTTTGATGCAGAAGATGGGAAGGGTTCTGGTCGGATCAATAAAGATGTTTTTAATATAGACGACTCCTTTCAAAACATGCGTGGCGCAGCACCTACCCACTGGTCAGTCGCATGGTCAGATTTGATGATGACGATGTTCATTTTGTTTATGACGCTCTATATCTACCAGATGGCTAATCGCAATATGGGTGAAAAGAGTCAAAAAGCGGCAGATGGTGAACAGCAGAATGCACCTTTCTATGTGCCAGGGAGTGATTTTCCCTCGGATAATAGTGGAGGAACCTCCAACGTTAAACAGGCTCAGGATTCATCAATACTGGTCGATGGGGCGCTACCTAAAGATATGGAGCGTGAACGGCTCGCTGCGGTGAAACAGAGTCGTGATGTGGGGCTTGAGGCAGAGGTAAGTTCTACCTGGAAGGGATCAGAAAAGGGTCGACAGCCGGGTGATGAGCTGACCCCATCTACCAATCGGAAGGAGCCGAAAGAGGTTCCTATGCCCGAAGAGCAGCCTCAGGTTTTGACCAAGCTCTTTGATCTGAGTCAGTACACGCTTGCTCAAGAGAAGTTGCAACACTTCGCCAAGGTTGATGTGGTAAAGGATAAGGCAGTACGTATTATTTTGACCGGTGACCTACTCTTCGCTTCAGGGCAGGCGAAACTCACTGGTGCGGCAGAAGAGGCGCTGAGCCGACTCTCTCCGGTTTTGCGACGCTTGCCCTATATGATTAATGTGGTGGGGCATACCGACAGTATGCCGATGTATTCGGCGCAATTTCCCAGTAACTGGGAGCTATCGGTGGCGCGTGCCAGTAGTGTGGCTCGCTTCCTGATGGAGGAGATGGAGTTGCCAGGGCGTCAGTTTGTTGTCTCCGGGTATGCCTATTATCGTCCAGTTATGCCCAATAATAGTGCGGCCAACCGGGCACGTAATCGACGAGTGGAGATTATTATCTCTAAAGAGCTTCCCGATGCGGTGAGCGCGAATGAAAATAATTTGAAATGATATGGAACCATATAAACCCATGATCTATAAGAACCTTATTGCACTTATCATCTGTTTAGGCATCTTTCTTCTCGGGTTTATTCTTAAGGGAAACCTGAGCCTCTATTTTAATATCGCAGGTTTTATGGTGGTAGTTGGTGGTTCTGCTGCGGCAGCAGTGGTCAGTTATGGTATCCATCGCTTGGTGATTGTCTACCGGGTAACTAAATACTCCTATAAAGGTGAGGCAACTAGCGAGAAAGAGATCATCAGTATCTTGATGGATCTCTCGATTCGATCAAAGGTTCAGGGAATTTTGGCGCTACAGGAGCATGAGAGTGAGATATCAACGCTCTTCCTGAGAAGGGCTCTAGGATGCCTAGTCGATGGCTTCAAGCCCGATGAGATTCGCGATGTGCTCAATACCGAGATGTATTTCTTCAAACTGCGCCGTGATGAGGTGGAGCGGGTGCTGCGCACCATTGGTAACTTCCTTCCAGCATTCGGTATTGTCGGTAGTGTGGTGGGATTGATCTCGATGCTCGCCGGGATTGGAGACACCTCGGTGATCCTCAGTGCGGTACCTGTTGCACTGACTTCTACCCTCTACGGTATTGCGCTCTCTAACTTTCTGTTTATCCCGTTTGCCGAGAATATTCGTGAGCGTACCAAACAGGAGTTGCTGTTACAGAAGATCATCATTGATGGTGTGATTGCCATTGAGACAGAGGCCAACCCGCGCCTATTGGAGTCTAAACTACAATCATTCCTTACACCTTCCGAGCGTAGTGATGAGTTGGTCTCCTATCATCAGATTATCAAGCGTTTCAAACTCAAGCATGATGAAGAGAAGGCTCAGAAGAGTAATACTCCGAGTTGATCTCTAAGCCTCTCTCATTCGCTCTTAGGCGATAATCTTTATCATCTGATCACTGCCCTGTGAAGGGCTTAGAACGGGTGATCCATCAAGCCATTAATAGAGCAATAAATAGAGTTCATTGGCTTTTTAATGGTCGATCGCATAAAAAGCTCAACCAAATAACGAATTCGCAACTTTTAGATTCCTTAATCGGAGGTAATCAATGTCTGAGGTAATCGCAACCAACGAGACCATTATGGTCGTAGGCGGTGGCATAAGTGGACTGACAGCAGCTATTGAAGCGGCTGAGTGTGGCAAGCAGGTCTTGCTGCTCGAGAAGTCTCCTACCGTCGGTGGACGGGTTGGCCAGCTCTACAAATATTTCCCTAAACTTTGTCACCCGACCTGTGGTCTGGAGATTCAGTACCGTCGTCTGAAGGGCAACAAAAATGTTCGCCTGATTACTATGGCTGAAGTGACCAATGTTGAAGGTGAGAGTGGTAACTACACCGTATCGGTTAAGGTTGCGCCACGTTATGTTAACGAGAACTGTACCGCATGTGGTGCATGTGGTGAGGCTGTTGAGGCCGAGTTCGCTGACGAACATAACTACGGCATGAAGCAGCGCAAAGGTGCCTACCTCTCGCACAATATGGCCTTCCCTCAGCGTTATGTCCTCGACCCTGCAATCATCGGTACCGATGATGCTACTAAGGCGAAAGATGCGTGTAAGTATGACGCGATCGACCTTGATATGGCCGAGCAGGAGATGACCCTGAGCGTCGGTTCCGTCATCTTCGCCACTGGATGGAAGCCCTACGATGCGGCCAAGATCCAGCCATACGGTTACGACCGTTATAAGAACGTGATTACCAACGTTGAGTTTGAACGTATGCTCGACCCATTCGGACCTACCGGTGGACAGATTCAGCGTCCTTCAGATGGTGCTGCACCAAAGAACATCGCATTTATTCAATGTGCAGGTTCACGTGATAAGAATCACCTCAAGCACTGCTCGCGGATCTGCTGTATGGCGACTCTGAAGCAGACCACCTATGTGAAAGACACCCTGGGTGATGACTGCAAATCGACTGTTTACTATATAGATATCCGCGCAATTGACCGTATCGATGACTTCCACCAGAAGGTTAAGGAAGATGAGAACGTCAGCTTCGTGAAGTCGAAGGTTGCCAATATCGTTAAGGGCGGTGACGACAATGT
>JAOTST010000246.1 GCA_029864785.1 Chromatiales bacterium
TCTGAATTAGCTCTGCCAATTACGGCGATTTATCTACTGTTGCCACTCAATTTGATTGCCGGTTTTATCTATACCACCGACACGCTATTACTGCTGTTCTCACTGCTGGCACTCCTGTCGATTGACCGCGCAGATAAAGATCAGAAACTATCACACTACATCTTCGCAGGCATCTGGATCGGCCTGGCTATTAATACCAAATATCTTAGTGCGATTCCCGCGACGGCTATCGGGCTCTACCTGCTGATCAACTTTCGAAAACTAGGTGTTAAACCACTGCTGCTATTTATTGTCGCAGCTCTCCCTTTTATCTTTTTCAATCTCTACATCAATAGCCAAACCTGTTGGAATAACATCGCATTTAATCTCTATAACAGAAATCAAAAAAGTGCTGTTGGCTGGATCAATCCCACACTATTTGGTGCGCAACTGCTCTATCTTCTTGCGCCATTGACCCTCGCCTATACACAATTAATCAGAGAAAAAAATAGAGGTTTGCTCACTCTTCCGTTAGTGCGGATTCTGCTATTGGCACTCCTCCTTTTCCTTACCCTCTCTATCTTCAAATCGGTGGGGCTTCATTGGTTACTGAGCATTACACTCCTGTGCATCATCCCGCTAATTCTTATCAAAAATCAAAAAAATCTCTGGCGCAGTGTCCACCACACACTTCTTTTTGCACTCCTCCATATCGTGTTACTGGTTGGAGCGATCATCTACATCAACTATGGACTTGATAAGAGTAGCGATAACGAAGCGGCTCTCTATCGAACCTACTTCATTTCAACTCATGCCGAAGATCTGCGGGCGCTAACTGAACAATATGACTACGATATGCTCGCTTCAAGTAACTACAGTCTTGCAGCGATTATCGAGTTTAGCCTGCAACAACCCACAGTGGTCTTTGATCATGAAATGGCCTACGGCAGACAGTACGATTTTATTACTGATTATCGACAACTCAATGGCAAAAATATATTAATTATCTTCAGCAAGGAGGCTAGCCCCACCCTTAGCCGATATTTCGATAGCTACACCGTAGAGACCCCACAATTTGGTGGTAACAAAATATACATCGCTTTCGGCACAGGCTTTAAATATGCCCTCTACCAAAAAGAGGTTCTACAACCGGTAGCTCGTCGTTTTTACAAGGGGATCCCCTTTACCAAGGCGGGAAGCTGCCTGTTTAATGAGCGTTATTTATAGATGTCCAAAGAACTGATATCAGGATGGGGACGCAATCCAATTATTGAGGCACAACTCGCCACCCCAACACAACCAGAACAGATTGATATATCCAGCATCAATGGCATTCCTCGTGGTATGGGACGTAGTTATGGTGACAGTGCCCTTGCCGATCAAATTATCTCCATGCAACAGATCGACTCCTTTATATCCTTTAATGAAAAGAGTGGCGAGCTGCACTGCGCAGGTGGCACCACCCTTGATGAAATTCTTAAGGTCTTTGTCCCTAAAGGGTGGTTTCTAAGCGTTACCCCAGGAACTAAATTTGTCTCGCTCGGAGGTGCTATTGCCAGTGATGTACATGGCAAAAACCACCATAAGGTCGGCAGCTTCTGTGACCATCTATCATCAATTAAACTCCTGCTTGCGAGTGGTGAGGCGGTAAGTTGCTCCCCAACACAAAAGAGTGACCTTTTTCATGCCACTTGTGGTGGTATGGGGCTGACAGGAATTATCATCAGTGCCACAATCAAACTGATTCCAATTAAGAGTACGGTCATCAACCAACAGACGCTCAAGGCGGCAAATCTTAAAGAGGTTTTCGAACTCTTCGAAGCCAACTACCACAGCACCTACTCCGTCGCCTGGATCGACTGCCTCGCCAGTGGCAAAAATCTTGGTCGCTCTCTACTCTATCTTGGTGAACACGATGAAAATAGCTCGTTTGAGATGCAGAGCGGCAGAGAGAAGAGCATCCCTTTCGATATGCCTACCACCCTACTCAACCGCTTTACGATTCAAGCGTTCAACACCCTCTATTATCGTAAGGTCTGTGATAGGGTGAGTCGGCAACAGGTTCACTATGAACCCTACTTCTACCCGCTCGATTCTCTACAGCACTGGAATCGACTCTATGGCAGACACGGCTTTCTGCAATATCAATTCGTGATCCCCAAGCGAGCGGGACTTGAGGGGATGACCCAAATACTTAAACGAATTAGCGCTTCAAAAAAAGGGTCATTTCTCGCGGTTCTCAAAGAGCTTGGTCGACAAAATAGTAACCTCCTCTCATTCCCGATGGAGGGATATACCCTCGCACTCGACTTCAAGTGGGAGTCCGATCTACTACAACTACTCAACGAGCTCGATCAGATCGTGCTGGAGTACGGTGGACACATCTATCTCACAAAGGATGCACGCATGAGTGAAGCCACCTTCAAGGAGAGCTACCCACGCTGGGAACAGTTTATGGAAATTCGCCACAAATATGGCGCAACTGAACACTTTAATTCGCTTCAATCGAAACGATTAGGACTATAAAATCATGTCAAAGAACATTCTCATCATCGGCGCCACCTCAGCCATCGCTAGAGCTACCGCACGTATCTACGCCCAAAAGGGCAACCACCTCTTTCTAGTTGGCCGAAACGAGACTCAACTCGAACGCAATGGCGCCGACTTGCAGGTACGCGGTGCCGCCTCAGTTCATACTGAAACACTCGATCTCAATCAGTTTGATCAACACCTACCACTCATCGACAAGGCATTTACTGCACTGGGACGTGTTGATATTGTTTTGATCGCCCACGGTACCCTGCCCGATCAAGAGGCGTGCAATGCCAATGCGGAGCTAACCATAGCTGAGTTCAATACCAATGCTATCTCCGTCATATCACTACTAACCCACCTCGCCAACCGTATGGAACAGCAGCGCTTCGGCACCATAGCAGCAATCACATCGGTCGCAGGTGATCGTGGTCGCCAATCTAACTACATCAATGGTGCCGCCAAGGGAATGGTCACTATCTTTATGCAGGGGTTACGCAACCGCCTCTTCAAATCGGGGGTTAATGTTTTGACTATTAAGCCCGGTTTTGTCGATACCCCCATGACTAAAGAGTTCAAAAAAGGGTTTCTCTGGGCTAAACCCGAAGCGATTGCCCAAGGAATAATCAAAGGCATCGACAGAAGAAAAAGCGTGGTCTACCTCCCGCCCTTCTGGTCGATAATTATGTGGATTATTCGCTCTATTCCAGAGGCTATCTTTAAACGGTTATCTCTTTAAATAAGTAACACACTTAGTTACTTATAAAATTTAGACATCTCTTTTAGTACCGAAATAGTGGTCTGAGGCGTTAACCCAGCATCTTCTAGTGAGCGGTTTTCGGCATCAACCATTTCATAATTTCCTGTGGGGTAGGTAATCATT
>JAOTST010000247.1 GCA_029864785.1 Chromatiales bacterium
AAGCGGGGAAAAATAATAAATAGCAGCAACATCAGCGGCATTCCCTGCAACAGCATGATCCCCGCCAGCTTCATGTGACTCTTAATAGAGTGCATATTGGCCGATGGATGGTTCAACACTATCAGTCCCGTGGTCAGTAACAACACAACCCCGACTAGATAAGCACCAATAAGGATCGACTGGCTGAAGAGAAATGCACTGGCCACTAGAAAATAACCTATAAAGAGGGTGACCATCGCGTCACGTAGGGTGCGGATCTCAATCAGCTTCAGAGAGAGCATCACTGTCAACAGGGCCACCCCCGGTTCACGCCCCATCACGGTGTGATAACTTGTAAACACCAGGGCAAACCCGAGCAGCGTCAGCAACGTGCGTAACAGACGATTGGGCAGCGCCCAGCCGCGCATCTCCTGAAAAATACGCCAAATGATCATGGCAAAAGCAAACAGTGAGAGCATCACCGGCATACGCAGAAGATGGGGCAACACCACCAGAAGGAGCGACACGAGCAGAGCGATCCGCCCCCATAGTGACGGCAGGATCTGGCGTTCTATCGCCCCCTTAACCATCATCCTCATCCTTCACACCAAACAGGGCAAGTGCCTCCAGACAGGCTGCTTTGTGTACCTCGCCCTGACCCATCTCAACACGTCGTCCGGGTATGGAGAGGCCGTAGGCAGCACCGCTTTTATCGGCATCGATAACCCATTGGCAGAGGCGAGAGAGCCGCTCCTCCACACCAAATTGTGCCAATTGATGCCACTCCAGCCACACCTCACTGGCACAACTCCCTCCGTACTGTTTCATCATCATCGGCTGACCCTTGGCCACACCCTTCCAGTGGATACGACGTAGTGAATCACCCGGCTGATAGGGGCGCATTGAGTGGAAGTCATCATCACCAGTTGGACTCATATAGCCCGATGATGCACCGCCCTTTGATGGCTCTGGCAGTGGCCCACCCGCAATCGGTGAGGGATAGACCACCACATGTGCATCCAGATTGAGCGGCGCCCACACCCGTAGCAATCCAAGCGGATAGATGGAGCGCAGGGTCATCCGCCCTAGATGGTGCCTACCTCTCTGAGCATAGCGTTGAACAAGGTCAACGGCTGTCGCCCCCTCTTTGACAATGTCGATACCACGTACAACGCCCGCCTGATGAACCACCTCAATCGCACGACGACCATAGCCGCCCTCCTCCCTGAGAATGAGCTCAAAGTGGGCGACTCCACCGGCATAGATTGGAGATGCGTGTTTGCCATGCAGCGTGACTCTGTAGAGGTTACGAAAGGTGTGCAGGATCGACACCAGCCCCAATCCAACCAGGGTAAATGTGAGCAGAAATCCAAGGCTGTTATTATAGTTGATCGACCCGATCAGCATTGCCACCAGTATCACGCCAAAGATAATCCCGCTACGGGTCGGCAAGATAAAGATACGTCGCAGGTCGAGCCGGACAGGGCTCTGCTGGCGCCGTTCACGTTCGCGAATGCGCTCTAAAAACTGGCTCCAGCGTTGGCTTAAATGCACCGTTCTCTGGCCGTTCAGTCGATTATGGAATGGGGATCTCAAGCAGTTGGTCAACTGCTGAAAGGCTTCCCTCTCCGGTCAGGATCAGTCGATGGCTCACCACCGTCGCAAGCACCGCCTGGATATCATCAGGGCGCACAAAATCGCGCCCCTCCATCAATGCCCAGGCTCGCCCGGCATGCAGCAGACCCAATCCTGCGCGCGGTGATAGCCCCATCGCAAAGCTGGACGACTGACGCGTGGTATCGATAATCTGTTGCAGGTACTCAATCAGCGGTTCACTGACGGCCACCTGCTGCACCTGTTGTTGCAACTCAACCAGCTCTTCCGAACTCAGCTTTGGCTCAAGTGTCGCGATAGCCGCGCGCTTATCCTGACCCAGTAGCAGATCACGTTCGGCCGCATGATCTGGATAACCGAGTGAGAGCACCATCAAAAATCGATCCAGTTGAGACTCCGGCAGTGGGAAGGTGCCCACCTGATCATTCGGATTCTGGGTGGCTATCACAAAGAACGGTTTCGGCAGTGGGTAGGTTATCCCCTCGATCGTCACCTGACGCTCCTCCATCGCCTCCAACAGGGCGCTCTGGCACTTGGGGGAGGCGCGATTGATCTCATCGGCCAATACCACCTGAGAAAAGATTGGGCCGGGATGAAATTTAAACGCCTCACTCTGGCGCTCAAAGATCGAAACCCCGAGGATATCAGCGGGCAGCAGATCCGAGGTAAACTGCACCCGATTGAACTCCAGCCCCAGCGTCCGCGCCAACAGATGAGAAAGTGTCGTCTTGCCCACCCCAGGCAGATCCTCAATCAGCAGATGCCCTCGCGCCAGCAGACAGGCGATGGCCAGCTTTACCTGATGCTCCTTTCCCAGAATATGGTCGTTGATCTGTTCGATTGCGCCATTAAGTCTCTTTAGCATTGTCCCTATTTTCCAGCATCTAAAACGGCTCCAAGCATAACCGATTCATGAATGATCAACAGCGTAATAAATTACGCCCAAAATGGACGACACCTTGGCAAATGGACACTATACTGAGAGGAGTACATTTTCTTTTTATTTGGAGTTAGATGTGAGTAAAGACGCTAATTTTAGTATGCCGAAAATATTGGCAGACCGTAAAGATCAGACGCTGGCCAAGCCAAAACTGGTCGAAAAACTGGGTAAACGCAAAATATTCTCCGATGCCAACTACCCCTATGAAGAGAAGATGAATCGCAACGAGTATGAGTCACTCAAACAGGAGCTACAGATCGAGATGCTCAAGATGCAGGGGTGGGCCAAGGAGACCGGTCAACGCATCGTCATTCTATTTGAGGGGCGTGATGCAGCGGGCAAGGGTGGCACCATCAAGCGCATGATGGAACACATGAATCCTCGTGGCGCGCGAGTCGTCGCGTTGGAAAAACCGAGTGACGATGAACAGGGGCAGTGGTATTTCCAGCGCTATATCAAACACCTTCCCAGTCATGGCGAAATCGCACTATTTGATCGCTCATGGTACAACCGCGCTGGTGTCGAAAGGGTGATGAATTTCTGCAAGCCTGAAGAGTATCTGGAGTTTATGCGTCAGGCTCCCGAACTCGAACGGATGCTGGTTCGCAGTGGTATTACCTTTTTTAAGCTCTGGTTTTCAGTCAGCCGTAATGAACAGTTTCGCCGCTTTCAACAGCGCCGCCATGACCCCCTCAAGCAGTGGAAACTGAGCCCTATCGACCTCGCATCACTCGATAAATGGGGTGACTATACCGAGGCCAAAGAGGCGATGTTCTTCTACACCGATACCGCCGATGCCCCGTGGACGGTCGTTAAATCAGATTGTAAAAAGCGCGCCCGCATCAATGATATGC
>JAOTST010000248.1 GCA_029864785.1 Chromatiales bacterium
GATATCCGCAGAGACACCTTCCGCAGCGGTACGCACGATGAAGTTACCCTTCAAGTGCCCACTGTTTTCGCTAATCACCTCTCGCAATCGTTCACGTTCATCCTCACTATCGATTCGCTGTGAAATACCAAGATGCTCAGAACGGGGAAGATAGACCAAAAAACGGGAGGGTATCGATAGCTGAGAAGTCAAACGTGCCCCCTTGGTACCGAGGGGATCCTTAACCACCTGCACAATAATCTTTTCGCCTTCACGCACCAGTTGCTGAATCTGCATCCCCTCTGATGACTCATCTGCATAGCCGTTAATAATATCGTTGGCATGTAGGAAGGCGGTACGCTCAAGTCCGATTTCAACAAAGGCAGCCTGCATTCCGGGCAGTACTCTCACCACTTCACCGCGATAGATATTTCCAACCAAGCCACGCTTGCTGGAGCGCTCGATGTGGACCTCCTGTAACACCCCGTTCTCAACAAAAGCGACTCGCGTCTCTTGTGGTGTAACATTAATGAGTAACTCTTCACTCACGGTTATGACTCCCCTTGTCTATCCAGTGTGGTTATTCCCACCTGATTTAGTAGTTGTGCCGTCTCAAACAGAGGCAACCCCATCACTCCGGAGTAACTTCCTTCCAAATTCTCGATAAAGATAGCTCCAAGGCCTTGAACAGCATATCCACCAGCTTTATCAGCCGGTTCTCCACTCTGCCAGTATGCCTCTATCTCTGACTCCTGCAAATGCCGAAATAAGACATTACTAATAGAGAGTGCCTCCATCTGTTCGCCACCGGGCAACAGTAAAGCGATAGCCGTCAGCACACGGTGTCTGCGCCCAGACAGTTTGACCATCATCGACCGAAAATGTTCATAATCACTCGGTTTGCCTAGAATCACATCCTTATCGCCTACCACAATCACCGTATCGGCTCCAAGAACTGGCGCTCTGCTCACCTTACTCTGATCGTTATAGACTGCCTTCGCCTTTTCACCAGCAAGACGCATCACATAAGCCTCAGCACCTTCACCCGGTTGCAGGGATTCGTCAATATCGGCATGAATTTTCTCAAAACTGATGCCAATCTGTTGCAGCAGTTCGGCGCGCCGAGGAGAGGCTGAGGCAAGGATAATCATAGCGGTTAAATAATCATCCCGCTCGATGGTAGGGGTGACCTTTAAGAATAGTCCAGGCGCGATAGAGTTGTTCCGCAACCACCACTCTCACCAGCGGATGGGGGAGAGTAAGCGGTGAGAGAGACCATTTCTCATCACTATGCGCACTCAATGTCGGCTCAATACCATCGGGGCCACCAACCAATAGAGCGATATCCTGTCCACTCTCCATCCAGAATTTCAGACGCTCAGCCAATCTCTCGGTGCTCCAATTTGAGCCATTAACCTCAAGAGCCACTTGCCTCACACTTTTAGGAAGTAAGCTCGCCATCTTCTTCCCCTCCTGTTCCCTAAGCTTTTCCGCTGAGCTGCTTTTGCCACGCTTGGGCAACGCAATCTCATGCAATTTAATCGAACACTCCGAGGGCATACGACGTACGTACTCCGTAAACCCCTCATCGATCCACTTGGGCATCTTGGTTCCCACGGCGATAAGGTGAATCTGCATGGCTCTGTTTACCTTAAAACTCTTTCACACAATTAACGGGTTAAATCCGCTTCAGAATCATCATCCGTGGGAGCATCATCACCCCAAAGTTTCTCCAAATTGTAGAAATCACGAGTTTCAGGCTGCATCACATGAACCACAACATCACCTAGATCAATCAGCGTCCAGCCACTGTCCTGAGAACCTTCCATGCTCAGGGGTTTAATTCCCCGCTTCTTCACCACCTCGTTCACATGATTGGCGAGTGCTTTCACCTGTCGGCTTGAGTTACCTGAAGCGATCACCAAAATATCGGTCACGCTGGTCTTTCCTCGCACGTCCAATATCTTTATCTCCGATCCTTTAAGGTCCTCAAGGGCCTCTACCACTACATCTCTAATCTCTTCACTATTCATCAGGTATAAATTATGCTCATAAATAAAATTTAAAACTGTTTCTGGTAACAAAAATTGTGGGGACTCCCCTGCCGCAACCATCTTACGGATGTTAGATGCGCTAATCTCTAACGCAGTCGTTTCCACAGTAAAGATAGATCCGCACGGATTTTTCTTTAGATCGTTCAAATCGTCACTATGATGACTATCATAGAGCTTTTTCAGCACCAAATCCTCACCCGTTATGTCATTCTCGACATTCAGTGCGTTAGAACGATCAGGCCGCAGCACCACCGCAATATGGGCTAACGTCAATAATTTTTTCCATTGATGCCAATTCGGTAGCCCCAAAAATGCATCACTCCCAAGTATTAGAATTAGCGAGACATTCTCGCCCAACTCATCGCGTAACGATTCAAGGGTATCAACCATGAAAGAGTCGCCCTCGCGCCGGTATTCACGATCATCAAGAACAAATCGCTCTTCACTCATTATCGCCAGCTCCACCATATTGAGGCGCTGCAGATCAGTGGCATCGGGCTCACTGCGATGCGGAGGTTTGGCTGAAGGGATAAAACGTACTTCATCAAGCGTGTGTTGATTGGCAACCTCAAGCGCCATACGTAGATGTCCATAATGAATTGGGTCAAAGGTTCCACCGACAATGCCCACCATCCGTTGAGGATCAATCATAGCGCCGTTTCGAGTCGTCTGCGCCAGAGGAAACCGGCAAGATAGACTACAATCACACCCAATAGAGCAAACCACCAACTACTTACCGCACTCTCAACGTTACTCACAGATGCCGCGACAGCTTCTTGCTTTAGAGGCTGGCTGCCACTCAAATTATCTTCCTCTGATGGCTTAATAGTACGAGCACTCGTCGTGACCTTACCTTCGCTCTCCAAAACACGATCGACGACATGTCCCATCTGCTGTTCTAATGCGGAGATTCGCTCAAAGAGTTCACCACTCTCCTTCTGCATATTTTCATTGGATACAAAAAGTCGCTGTAGACGTGCCCGCACGAGCAGCTCATCGTTGCTCTCTTTTTTATCGTGCCTTCCCTGTTCCAGCACGTAGAGATGAACCTTTACCGCACGAAACGCCTCAGCCAGATCAATTTGCTCAAGCTCCTTTGCAGTAGGCACCCGCAAGATAGCCCCCAATTTAAGATTATTCATATTATCGCCAAAGAAGGCTTGGGGATTTTTTTTATAGAGGGCATACATCCAGCGCTGATAGTGCCAAGGACTATCAGCTTTGAGCTTAAGAGAGATCTCAGCAAGAGTATCAGTCGCCACGACAGGGCCATAATTGATCGGTGCACTCTCTTGTACAGTGACCTGATCGGCAGTAAAACCCCATAGGGGGTAGATGCCGAACAGCAGCACA
>JAOTST010000249.1 GCA_029864785.1 Chromatiales bacterium
CGAGTCCAGGTCCAGACCACCTAACTCATCACTACTGACATCAGAAAACGGATTATCACTTTCGTTAGCAGGCGACGCCTCAGCAGAAGTATCACTACCAGAAAGGTCCAAATCACCAAGATCACCAAGATCACCAAGATCTAGATCACCGGCCAGATCCGGCAGATCAATATCAAGCTCATCACTAACACCGGCGCTATCCATTACCGCGTCAACTTCATCATTAAAGAGCACGCTAGTCGGGGCAACCTTCTTGCCCATTTCAACCACCTTAGGCCAGATATCATTATCAGTACCACCTAACGAAGTACGCAAACTTTCGGCCCGCTCTATAAACTCATCCTTTTTATCACTAACCGAATAAACTTCTAGTAATTTAACTTGAATATCATGGCGCCCAGGCTCGTTTTGAACTGCCTCACTTAACAACTCTTCGGCCTTATCAAAGCGGCGATAGGCAAGGTAAACATCCGCTTCAGCAATCGCATCAATTTCATCATCATCGCTAACATCCATACCGCCAGAACTAGAATAATCAGGAATAACATCATTCAACACTGATTCAACCGCTTCATCGCTAACGTTGCCATCAACTGCAGCAGTCTCATCTCCAGATGTAGCCGAATAGTCAATCTCAGATAACTCTTCCTCGAACGCGGCCATCTTACGACGACGAATCGCCAGCGCACCAACCACGAGTCCAACTAAGACAAGTCCACCGATCGCAATCACTGGGTCAACACCAGCCACAACACCATCAATAATTGATAAAGCATCATCCAGAATTGAAGACTCAACAGCTGGGATCGGCGGCGCTACAACCGGTGAAACGGTTACTTTAGGGGGGGGGGCAACCTGCAGATTATCACTTTCCTCAACAGCACTCGTAACGGGCGCTTCATTCGATAACTCTGCATCACCCGGTAATACCACCATATCATTTGGGACCGCTTCAGCCACTGTTTCAGCCCCCACCTGCATAGCAGAGAGCGTATCCCCTTTAAGGGTGATTAATCGCTGCATTGAAGATAGCTGCTCTTCTAGTGCGGAGAGCCGCTTACGCAGCTCTTCATTTTCCTGGCGGCTCACATCAGCAGACTCCAGCGCAAAAGCCAGCTCCTGCCTCACGTCACCATCACTAGCAGCTAGCTTACTGCCAGATCCCGACTGAGAAACACCATCATCAGGGGCGACTAATTTCAAACGCGAAGCTGCCACATCAACTGCAGGGTTACTGCCTGTACCGCCACGCTTAGCCCCTAATGGACGCTGCCCTGCTGCCAGAGCGCTATTATGTTTTGCATCAACCCACTGTTCATATTGAAGTTTTGCAATTCGCTCGGCTTCTCCTGGTGAAACTGAAGAAATTATGGCGGGATCAGAAATGCGTAAAAAATACCCCGCCTTGAGGTCATTAATGTTTTGGTTATCGAATGCTTCTGGGTTTTCATTCAACAGTGCAATCATCACTTGCTGAACGGTAACACTCTTATCGGGCCTCATCTCAGAGGAGATCGACCACAAAGTGTCTGTTCTTTTAACCGGGCCATATGAAATTTCACCACTATCAGCAACCGAAACGGTACTGGTTCGTGGAGTAAATCGCGGTATATCACGAACTACAGGCGCAACACTCGATGCCGCCGAATCCATGGTGTCACCGGATGTTGACAGATCACTCTCCTCAACAGCCCCCTCTTCAAACAAAGGAATATCAAGTGCCGCAGGGCGCTCATCAACTAATACTGGCGGATCAAGCAACAGTGTATATTCACGTAACACCCGCCCACTTGGCCAGTTTGCTTCAACAATAAAATCAAGAAATGGCTCTTTGACAGGCTCACGCGATGTGATTTTAAGGTAAGTATCACCGTTAACTCGCTTTGCAACTTTGAATTTAAGCTTTGTTAAAAAGAACGGACGTTCAAGTCCAGCCTTATCAAAAGCCTCCTGAGAGGCCATTTTCACAACAATGTCTTCAATCTCAGTGCTTCCTACCGAGAGCAAGCCAATTTCCGCATCCAGTGGCTGATTGAGTGCCGAGTGCAAATTAATCTCACCAAGACCAAGCGAGAAACTATTAACCGGTAATAACAATAGGAGCATGGCAAAAACTTTTGCCGAATCCTTCATCAGTCCAGATAACATTCCGTCTCCTTTTTGTCTAAACATCATCTCCGCACCTTAAAATACAATCGTTGCAAGATTGTTAACGGCAGCTATCCACAGAAACTCACTAATTTATATAATCATTTATTAAAATTTCTGCAATTTGAACACTGTTTAATGCAGCACCCTTTCTAACATTGTCGGCAACTACCCATAAATTTAAGCCTCGAGGGTGAGAAATATCCTCACGAATTCTACCAACATAAACAGGATCAGTACCGACAGACTCCGTTACTGCCGTAGGATAACCACCGTCTTGACGCTCATCCAGCACCACAACTCCTGCCGCATCCTGTAGTGCAGCAGTCGCATCATCAACTGAAATCTTTTTTCCTGTTTCTATGTGTACCGCTTCAGAGTGACCATAAAAGACCGGCACTCTAACTGCCGTTGGGTTAACTTCGATATCGTCATCACCAAATATTTTTTTAGTTTCCCATACCATCTTCATCTCTTCTTTGGTGTATCCATTTTCCATGAATACATCAATCTGCGGCAGAACATTAAAAGCAATCTGCTTTGGGTAAACCTCTCTCTTCAGGTCCTGTGTATTGAGCAGCGCAGCAGTCTGCCCCGCCAACTCTTCGATTGCCGGTTTACCACTACCAGACACAGCCTGGTAAGTGCAAACGTTGATACGCTTGATGCCTACCAGGTCATAGATAGGTTTCAGCGCTACCAGCATCTGAATCGTTGAACAGTTAGGGTTGGCAATGATGTTGTGGTTTTTATAATCAGCTACCGCTTCTGGGTTCACTTCAGGCACAACTAGAGGGATGTCATCGTCGTAACGAAAGTGCGAGGTGTTATCGATCACCACACAGCCCGCCTTACCTGCAATCGGAGCATACTTCGCAGAGATATCGCCACCAGCAGAAAACAACGCCACCTGAACCTTTGAGAAATCAAAGGCATCTAAATCCTCTACCTTAACGTGCTTACCGTTAAATTCAACGCGCTTCCCCGCAGAACGGCTACTCGCCAATGGATACAAGGTATCAACCGGAAAATTACGCTCAGCCAGTATCTCGATGATGGTTTCACCCACCGCACCAGTCGCACCCACTACCGCAACATTATATTTTTTACTCATCACAATTTTCCTTACGCTTGTCTCTTTAATATACCGCTTTGACTCGTGCCTGAATACTAATTCAGCGCAGCCACAATCGCATCACCCATTTCACTGGTCGATACTTTTCGCGCATCATCG
>JAOTST010000024.1 GCA_029864785.1 Chromatiales bacterium
ATGAAAGACCGCCGGTGTCAGCTCGCCGGCAATTTTATACATATTGGGGAGCATCAACAGTAGCCCCTGCGATGCGGTAAAGGTGGTGGTGAGTGAACCGGCCTGTAGCGCCCCATGAACGGCACCGGCAGCGCCCCCCTCACTCTGCATCTCAATAATTTTGGGCACACTCCCCCAGATATTGATCTGTCTCTCTGCCGACCAGCTATCGGCATGTTCACCCATCGGTGAGGCCGGGGTGATGGGATAGATGGCGATGACCTCGTTACAGAGGTGGGCAATAGTTGCCGCCGCCTCATTGCCATCAATTACGACCATCTTTTTGTCACTCATCGGGGCTATTCCTTCCTGTGTTACACCTAATTTTCATTCTAGACCTGAACAGAACAAAGCTCCATCTTATCGCCCACAAATAAATGGTGCCAAAATGGCATTTTTTTGTGGTTACTTGGTGAAGATAATATTAGTATTCGTAGGTGATTTAAATTCCACACTGAAAACTGGATAATCTAGGAGAAGCAAGAAAAATGAGAATTAATAAGAAGAGTGTTACAGCTATTGCTGCAGCGGTTGGTATATCAGTTGCAAGTAGCCTTGCTACGGCGGCAAATACCATCAAAATCGGTACATTTCTAGCGGTAACCGGCCCCGCATCCTTTCTGGGCGATCCTGAATTAAAGACATTGCAGATGTACATTGACTCTATCAACGCAGATGGTGGTATTGATGGTCGAAAAGTGGAGTTGTTTCACTACGACACCGGCGGTAAAGCCAAAGAGGCAGTTAAATTCGCCAAGCGCCTGATCAAGAAAGATCGCGTTGATGTGATTGTTGGTGGCTCAACCTCTGGCTCAACCATGTCGGTTATCCCGCTCGCTGAAAAGAACCACATTCCCTTTATCTCCCTTGCCGGTTCTGTAAAAATTATCGACCCTGTTAAAAAATGGGTCTTCAAAACACCTCATACTGATCGAATGGCAGCGGCCAAAATCTTTGAAGATATGAAAAAGCGCGGCATCTCCAAGGTCGCCCTGATTAGCGGTAATGGCGGCTTCGGTAAGTCAGGACGTGGCCAATCACTGGCACTAGCACCCAACTATGGAATTAGCGTGGTTGCTGATGAGTCATATGGTAAAAAAGATACCGACATGACTACCCAGTTGACCAAAATCCGTAACAGCAATGCTGAGGCAATTCTTAACTTTGGCTTTGGTTCAGGCCCCGCCATTGTCACCAAAAATATACGCCAGCTAGGTATTAAGCTTCCCCTCTATCAATCACACGGCGTTGCATCAAAAAAATATATTGAGTTAGCTGGCAGCGCCGCCGAGGGTGTTCGTCTACCGGCGGCAGCACTATTGGTTGCATCAAGCCTGAGCAATAGCGATCCACAAAAACAGGTATTGCTCGACTATAAAAATCGCTTTGAAGCGAAGCATGGTTCGGTATCGACCTTTGGTGGTCACGCCTATGACGGTCTGTTGATGGCTCTTCAAGCCATTGATCGCGCCAACTCAACCGATAAGAAAAAGGTTCGCGCTGAGATTGAAAAGACAGCCAACTTTATTGGCACCGGTGGCGTATTTAACATGAGCCCATCCAATCACCTCGGTCTTGGGCTTGATGCGTTTAAAATGCTAGAGATCAAGAACGGTAACTGGACTATCGTTAAGTAGCTTATTGAGCCCTCTCGTTAGGGCTATCTAAATCAGGGAGGCAGTCGATGGCAAGCTCATTGATGCCTCCCAAATTTTTTGTGTAACCATGTTTGATCAAATTCTACAGTTTCTAATTACCGGACTGACCACTGGGGCAATCTATGCACTTGTGGCTCTCGGGTTTACCATTATCTACAACGCCTCTGATGTGGTGAATTTTGCACAGGGCGAATTTGTCATGATGGGGGCAATGAGTACCGTATTTCTCGCCGCAGGTGACAATGGCCTACCAACGCCTCTGGCCGCCACCCTTTCGGTTGTGCTGGTGATCTGTGTCGGTATTTTTTTACAACGCTTTGCCATTGCTCCGGCTCGTGGCGCATCGGTTGTAACGACCATCATCATCACCATTGGCGCCTCTATATTTCTACGCGGCCTCGCACTGGTTGTGTGGGGAAAAGATATCCACGGCATGACTCCCTTTTCGGGAGAGACCCCTATCCATATCGGTCAGGCGACACTGCTCCCGCAAAATATCTGGGTCATGGGCGGCACCGCCGTTATGGTGCTTGCTGTCCACTATTTCTTCCACTACACCATGCAGGGAAAAGCCATTCTCGCCTGTTCATATAATCGTGATGCGGCAAGTTTAATGGGAATCAATGTTGGCCTGATGATGATGGTAGCCTACGGTCTATCGGCTCTGTTGGGCGCAATGGCGGGCATTCTGGTCGCACCCATTTCGTTTACCTCATACGATGCCGGAGTCATGTTAGGTCTAAAGGGTTTCTCCGCCGCGATTCTTGGAGGGATGGGCAACCCCATGGGGGCTGTTGTCGGCGGGCTTCTGCTGGGACTCATTGAGTCACTTTCAGCCGGTCTAATCTCATCTGGTTATAAAGATGCCATCGGTTTTATTATTCTGCTACTGGTGCTCTTTATCCGTCCCAGCGGCCTGATGGGCAAACGCTCATCTGACAGGGTCTAGAAAGATGAATCGCTTGAGAGGCCCTATTATTCTTGCAGCCATACTCGTTGCCCTGCCACTTCTATTTCCTGATAACTACTTTGTAACCGTCGTAGTAACCACGGCAGTCCTTCACGCGATACTCGCTATTAGTCTAAATCTACTCATGGGCTATGCTGGACAAATTTCACTGGGACACGCTGCATTCTTTGGCATTGGAGCCTACAGTTCCGCTATCCTGACTACTCAACACCGCTTGGATCCGCTTCTAGCCATCGCAGCGGGTATGTTGATCACCGGTACCATCGCATTTCTCATCGCACGCCCAATATTACGCCTAAAGGGACACTATCTAGCCATGGCAACGCTCGGCTTTGGGATTATCATCTCAATTATTTTGGTACAAGCAGGGCACTTCACCGGAGGTCCCGATGGACTCGGAGATATTCCTAAATTAGTGATATTCGGTTGGGCGGTTGAGAGTGACTTTCACTGGTACATCGTCATGTCGACCATACTGATACTGGTTGTCTGGCTGGTTAACAATCTCATCGACTCTCGCAGTGGCCGAGCACTACGCGCACTGCACGGCTCTGAAATTGCCGCAGAGATGATGGGCATTAACACCACTGCCGTAAAGAGTGCCATTTTTGTTCTATCGGCACTGATCGCGTCCTTTGCCGGAAGCCTTTTTGCCCATCAACAGAGTTTTATCAGCCCCGACTCATTTAGCTTTTTCTTCTCAATTGAGCTGGTAACAATGGTCGTATTGGGAGGGCTGGCATCAACCTATGGTGCTATTTTTGGTGCGCTGGTACTCACCTTCCTTCCTGAACTGTTGGTAGTATTTGAAGATTATGAGGTGATGGTCTTCGGCGCGATATTAATGGCGATGATGATCTTCATGCCGCAAGGACTCTTTGTTGGTTTTGAAAAACTGGCACAACGGCTCTATCGTAAGTTTTTTGCATCCCAAACAATCGATAAGGAGCAGCGTGATGTTGCTTAAAGTTGAGGGTCTTCTCAAATCATTTGGTGGTGTGACCGCTATCGCCGACCTCAATTTTGAGGTTCCCGAGGGTGTCGTCTATTCTGTAATAGGCCCCAATGGCGCGGGCAAGACCACCCTGTTCAATATGCTCTCGGGAATCTATCTTCCCGATGAGGGAAGCGTCACCCTCAACGGTCGAAACATTGTCGGATTGGCACCCTATAAAATAGCCCGTTGTGGCGTTTCTCGTACCTTTCAAAATCTACAGATATTTTTCAATATGAGTGTCTTGGAAAATGTTCTTGTGGGCTGTCACCTGCGCATTAAAGAAAACTTTATCTCTACAGCACTACGTCTACCCCTGAGCATGCGAGAGGAGAAAAAGGCTCGACAGTGGGCCATCGACGCTCTCCACTTCTGCGGTCTTGAAAAATATATTAACAGCCCCTCTGATGCGCTCTCATACGGTGTTCTTAAGCGTATGGAGATTGCACGCGCCCTGGCTATGAAGCCAAACATCATCATGATGGATGAGCCCGCAGCCGGTCTGAACGATACCGAAACAGCAGAGATGCTCTCACTGATTCGACGCATCAGTGAGAGCGGAATTACCGTGTTATTGGTAGAACACAATATGCATCTGGTTATGCAGGTCTCCGACAGAATACTGGTGCTCGATTATGGCAGCCGACTCGCCGAGGGGACGACCCACGAGATTCAGAACAATCCGCAGGTTATCGCGGCCTATCTTGGTAGCGATACAACTACTGCGGGTGCTGATGTTAAGGCGGGAGGAAATCACTATGCCGTCTGAATCGTTAACCTCCTCACACGCAAATTCAGAGACCCTTCTTACAGTTGCTAACCTCTCTAGTCGCTATGGTCCGGTGGAGGTTTTATACGATGTCTCTCTCGAAATAAAAACAGGTGAACTGGTCGCCATCGTTGGCGCCAATGGTGCGGGTAAAACAACCCTGTTACGTACCCTATCTGGACTGCATCGTAGTCAGGCCGGGGCGATAACATTTGCAGATAGAGATATCACAAACAGCTCTGCACATAGCACTGTTCATGCAGGAATGTGCCACGTACCTGAAGGACGTCAGGTCTTCGCCCCCTTAAGTGTCGATGACAATCTTCGCTTGGGCGCTTATGCCCTGCGCAAAGAGAGCCAATGGGTTGAAGCTGAAATGGAAAATGTCTATAGCCTCTTTCCTATCCTTAAAGAGAAATATCAGCAAGAGGCTGGGACTTTATCGGGCGGGCAACAGCAGATGTTGGCGATTGGACGAGCATTACTAGGACGTCCTAAGCTGTTACTACTGGATGAACCATCCATGGGACTTGCGCCACTACTAGTTGAGGATATCTTCCGCATTATTCGGGAGCTCAATGCCAAGGGAGTTACCATCTTATTGGTTGAGCAGAATGCACGCATGGCGTTGGCAGTAGCCGATCGCGGTTATGTGCTGGAGACGGGACGCATCATTACATCCGCCCCTGCAAAAGAGTTACTCAATGATGAGGCGGTAAGAAAGGCTTATTTGGGCTATTAACGCGTAAAAAAACGGGAAAAGAGTATGTATATCGAACAGATCATGTCACGCAATATCGATAGTGTTACCGGTGAGATGAAACTCAGCCACGCTTCACATTTAATGCAGGAGAAGGGGCGACGTTTTCTACCCGTTATTGATGAACACAATCAACTGCAAGGATTGCTAACCCATAAAGAGATCGCACAGGCTGAACCCTCTGCAATCACTACGCTATCGGTTGGTGAAGTGAACTACCTGATGTCGACACTGCGAGTCGCCAATGTGATGCTCAAAGAGGTGATAACCTGTAGTCCTCATATGCTCATTGAAGAGGCTGGCCAACTGATGCGCCAGAAGAAAATCAGCTCTCTGCCCGTAGTTGTGGCCAATAAACTGGTGGGCATCATTACCGATGATGACATTCTCGACTTTTTTCTTGATATCACTGGCTGTACCCTTAAAGACACCGCACGTATCGCCATTCATCTAAGTGATGAACGGGGAATGTTAGGGCAGCTTCTTGATGATATCACTGCACTGGGCGGCTATATTGCCACGGTCATATCACCCTACTCTAAAGATGCGTCAGGTAAGCGCACCGTTATATTAAGATTTAGTTCAGAAGATCCCGAGGCGATAGATAACGCCTTGCGCAGCAAAGGTTATGAGATCGTAACAGAGCAGATGCCCCTTGATAGTCACCCAACCGAAAATGAGCCGTCGCAGGATCCCAAACCTTCACTATCTAAACATGGCGAACCGCCGACGCCATCCGAAATAGGGAGCTGGATGCACCGTAATGACCGCTTTATACAACAGCTAGGCGTTGAGCTTATCAAGGTGCAACCCGGTTATGCACAGACCCGAATGGAGGTGCGCGAAGATATGCTCAACGCTATCGATATTGCCCAAGGTGGAACAACCTTTACACTCGCTGATTTTACCTTTGCGTTGGCATCCAATTCGCATGGAACCGTCGCTGTAGCTCTCAATGCACAGATCAATTTTTCAGCTCCGGCTCTCAAGGGCGATCAACTGATCGCCACCGCTCAAGAGATTAACGGCGGCAAACGTACAGGACTCTATTCGGTTGAAGTCAGAAAGAGTGATGAGACGCTGGTAGCCTTCTTTACTGGAACTGTTTTCCGACGCGACGACTCGCTTTTAGAGTGGATGAAACCCGTTAAATAGAGGCAGAAAACCATAAAAAAGAGTCTCTGCAAATATTGGTAATGGTGCCATATTGGCACCATTACCAATATTTATGTAAGATAGTCCCACACTGATATTGAGGAAATTATGCCCAGCACTGTACAACGGTTACTGGCCACACTACCCGAAGAGAAAAAAGAGGCACGTATCGCCGTGCGTGTTCCCCTTCAGGTTAAAGAAGTGATCGATACCGCAGCCGAAATGGTCGGCGCAACCTCTAATCAATTTATGGCTCAAGCAGCCTATCAAGCAGCTCAAGAACTTATCGAGCGTGAACGCATTGTGCAGCTATGCACCGAAGATACCGAACAGTTTCTTGCTCTTCTCGATAACCCCCCTGCACCAACCAAGACATTAAAACAGGCCGTTAAACATTTCAAAGAGTCACTATCCAATGCTAAAAATTGAGCAGTTGGCTCCTCTTCACGATGTTGAACGCTTCGATTGCGGCAGCAACATTCTTAACAATGTACTCAAAAAACGGGCGCGAAAGCATGCCGAACGTTCGGTTTCGCGTACCTACGTTTTGACGGATCACTCCAAACCAAAGGTCATTCTAGGCTATGTGACGCTCACCCTGTGTGAGGTGCTACTCAACCAGAGAGCGGATCGGCGGATGCGTTACTCTGACGAGAGCCGCCAGGCCGCAAAATTGGCGCGTCTGGCCACCTCTAAAAAAGAGCAACATCACGGTTACGGTGCCCTACTGGTGGTCTACGCAATGCAGCGTGTCCTAGAAATTTCTGATCATATGGGGCTGGTTGGTCTCTATGTTGATCTTAAAGATGAGATTGCGAGCGGCTACTACCGTCAATTTGATTTTATCAATCTAAAAGATAATGAACGGACGATGTTCCTGCCAACTGAATCCATTCGTAAAGCACTAACCGAATAACGAACCATTTATTAAATTCAAGCATCTAGAGATAAAGAGAAGATCGATGATATTACATACCGATGTTGAAACAATGCCCCGGGAAGAGTTGGAAGCACTACAACTCAAACGATTACAAAATACCGTTGAGCACTGTTATGCCAATGTACGAGCCTATCGCGAAGCGATGGATGAGTTGGGTTTCAAACCAGAACAGCTTAAGACGCTTGCCGATGTGCGCCATCTTCCATTTACTGAAAAGGAGCATCTGCGTGCCAACTACCCCTTTGGAATGTTTGCAGCACCAATGGATCAAGTCGTACGCGTACACGCTTCATCAGGAACAACCGGCAAACCAACTGTGGTGGGCTACACCCAACGTGATATCAACACTTGGGCCGATCTAATGGCTCGTTCCATATCGGCTGCCGGAGTACGCAGTGGCGATCGTTTTCACAACGCTTACGGTTACGGGCTCTTTACCGGTGGACTCGGTTTTCACTATGGCGCTGAACGACTCGGCTGTACCGTGGTGCCTATGTCGGGAGGACAGACCCAAAAACAGGTAATGCTTATCAACGATTTTGCTCCCACCGCTTTAGGCTGTACGCCATCTTATGCCCTGAATCTTGCCGAAGAGGCGGAGCGTGCTGGCATCGATATGCGCAAGCTACCGGTAAAGGTGGGCATTTTTGGTGCGGAACCGTGGACCGAAGAGATGCGTTTTGAGATTGAATCACGCCTTGGAATTGATGCCATCGATATCTATGGACTCTCCGAAATTATCGGCCCCGGCGTATCGGTTGAGTGCATCGAGGCCAAAAGTGGTCTTCACGTGTGGGAGGATCACTTCTATGTTGAGATCGTCGATCCCGACACGGGTGAGCCTCTCCCCTATGGTGAAGAGGGTGAACTGGTCTTTACCTCGCTCACCAAAGAGGCGTTCCCGATTTTGCGTTATCGCACCCGTGACATCTCAATTCTTGATGCCACTCCCTGCAAGTGTGGTCGGACTCATGTGCGCATGAAACGCATTACCGGTCGTACCGATGATATGTTAATTATCCGAGGGGTCAATGTGTTCCCATCACAGGTCGAATCGGTACTGGTTCGCACTGAGACGCTAAGCCCCTTCTATCAAATTGAGATCTTCCGCGAGGGAACGATGGACACCATGAAAGTCAATGTCGAAGCAACCGCTCCATTGGCAGAACAGGGTGTTGAGGCGATGCAACGCGTTGCCGCCAACGTCACCAAGGATATCAAAGACTTCATCGGTGTTTCATGTCAGGTAGTTGTTAAGGGTGTTGGAGAGGTTCCCCGCTCACAGGGCAAAGCAGTGCGCGTTATCGACCATCGTAAATAGGTGCAGGTCCTCCAACAGATTGATCTTTTGTTCCACTACAGATTATTAAGAAAAGACAGGTAATTCATGAACCAATCAAATCTACAGGCGACCGCAGAACGCCTCTTTATGTCTGGCAACGAAGCCATTGCCCTGGGCATGTGGGAGGCGGGCTGCCGTGTTGCAGCGGCCTACCCCGGCACTCCATCAACCGAGATTCTCGAATACACCGCCCAATATAAAGATATTTATACCGAGTGGTCGATTAATGAAAAGGTCTCCTTAGAGGTCACCATTGGTGCATCGCTTGCTGGCAGTCGTGCATTTTGTGCCATGAAACATGTGGGACTTAATGTGGCATCCGATGCCCTCATGAGCCAGACCCTCGCCGGTGTTGGCGGAGGGCTGGTTATTGTTGTTGCTGATGATGTCGGCCTCTCTTCATCTCAAAATGAGCAGGACTCACGTTACTGGGGACGCTTTGCCCATATCCCTGTTTTAGAGCCCTCTGACTCACAAGAGGCCTATGAGATGTGCATCACCGCCTTTGAGCTTTCAGAAGAGTTCAACACGCCGGTAATTCTACGTCTGACCACTCGAATTTGCCACGTTAAGGGGGTTGTCGTTGCAACCGGAAAACGTCTAGAGCCCTCTGCTACTACAGGTTTCCAGAGCAAACCCGCCGAATATATTATGACCCCGGTCAATGCCAGAAAACGCATACCATTTATGTTTGAACGCGAAGATGCAATGACTCAATTCAGCGAACAGAGTGACCTGAATTATCAACATGAGGGGCGTGATAAACGCATCGGATTTATCACCTCCGGCCCAACTTTCCTGCATGTGCAAGAAGCCTTCCCTGATGCACCTCTCTTTAAGCTGGGAATGAGCTACCCCGTTCCCATTGAGAAAATTCGTGAATTTGCTGCTGAGGTTGAACAGCTGATCGTGGTTGAAGAGGTTGAACCACTGCTTGAGAAGGAGCTTCTTGCTGCAAAAATTGAGGTGATCGGTAAAAAGCTCCTTCCCAGAGAAGGCGAACTTTCACCGCAGGTATTGGTTCCTCTCATCAATCCATTGCTAGGAAAAGCCGTGGAACAGAGTGCAGAGGTCGATCCATCACCAGTCCCTAACGAGACGAGCATCAAACTGGAGCCTCAAAAGGGTGCGAAGGTATTTCCGCGTCCACCTACCATGTGCGTCGCCTGCCCCCACCTTGGAATCTATTACACCCTGTCACACATAAAAAACAAGATCATCGCCGGAGACATCGGCTGCTACACCCTTGGTGCAGGACATCCATGGAATGCCCTCGATACCTGTATCTGCATGGGCGCCTCAATGGGCGTTGCGCTGGGACTCGATAAGGGACGCACAGAGGCCGATAAAGATAAAAGTATTATCGCTGTTATTGGTGACTCCACCTTCATGCATATGGGCATGCAGGGCTTACTCGACATTGCCTACAACGGTGGCAATGTCACTATCCTGTTACTCGATAATCGCGCTGTAGGGATGACCGGAGGTCAGGACAATCCTGCCAGTGGACGCAATATTCACGGGGAGGAGACCATGCGCGTCGATTTCCCCAAGTTGTGTGCATCGCTTGGTATCAAGCAGGAACGCATCCACGAAGTGAACCCTTATGAACTACCGACGCTATTCAAGACACTGCGCACGGAGACAAAGGTTAACGAGCCCTCCGTTATCATCACCAATCAGCCCTGCGTATTGGTCGACTTCTACGGCCCCAAGGCGCCCTATGAAGTAGACGATGACAAGTGTACCGGCTGCAAAAATTGTCTGGATGTTGGTTGTCCGGCCATCACCGTGACACGCCGTGAGACCGTGATAAAACCCAATGGTAAAGAGAAAGATCTCGCCTTTGTAAAGATCGACTCACACGCCTGCACCGGCTGT
>JAOTST010000250.1 GCA_029864785.1 Chromatiales bacterium
CCATGGAGTACCCTCTTTTGGCGTATCTCGACCGGTGGTCCCGGCCTACCCAAAGAGGGTACTCCATGGAACTCTGCGATGCCGGTATGGCATGAGATGTTGGGTGAAGATGATGTCTGGAATGTGATCACCTTCCTCTATGATTATGTCGGACAGGTACCGCGTATCTGGGATCCTCAAGTCTCTAAAATCGTCACGGGCATGAAAGACAAAAGTAACGCCAAACGTGCCGCCTATATGGGCAAAGATCTCTACAAGTTCCGTTGTGAGGTGTGCCACGGTGAAACGGGTATGGGTGATGGTCCCGCCGCCGAGTTCCTTTATCCCAAACCACGTGATTTTAGTCTCGCACTGTTTAAATATAAGCTGTCACCACCGCAGTCATTACCTCGCGATATTGATCTCTTTAACACCATTAAAAATGGTCTCCCTGGCACAGGGATGCCGGGTTGGAAGAGTCTGATGAGCGATGCGCAGATCGAATCGCTGATCCCTGTAATTAAGCGTTTTGATATCACCTTTGCATGGGCACCTGAAGATGCCGATGAGGATGAAGACTTTGATGAAGATGGCTTCTACACCAAAGATGACTTTAGGAAGGTGACTGATACAGAGCCAGATGTAGGCCAAATTGCTTACACTCCGGAGTCACTTGCGTTGGGTAAAAAAGAGTTCATTAACTCATGTAAGACATGTCATGGTGCCGAGGGGCGTGGCAATATTACCTCGGGTAAGAAGCTGGCAGACGACTGGGAAAATCGAATCTGGCCACGTGATTTGACTAAGCCATGGACTTGGCGTTCGACCAATATTGATGCAGGTGAGCAGAGTCGTGAAGAGACCATTAAACGCATCTATCAACGTTTATCCATCGGTATTCCTGGAACACCAATGCCAGCGCATCGAGCAGTAGAGGAGGGTAACAAGGATCCGATCTCATTGGAAAATCGCTGGCATGTTGCTAACTATGTCTACTCGTTACGCGATACCTCCATAGCTCCTGGGGATGGCGGTGTCATCAATGCAACCAAGGTCGCAGGTAGCCTGCCCGATAGTGTTGATGATCCACGTTGGAATGAAGCTGCGGCGATATCGTTGAGCCTGGTGCCAAATATCATTAAAGATGAGCGTCTGTTCACACCTCTGAATGATTCGGTTACGGTGCGTGCTATCTACAACGATAGCGATATCAGCTTTATGCTGGAGATTGATGATCGTACGGATAGCCGTCCTGGAGAGAAGGTCTCTGAAGGTATTCAGGATGAAAATCTAAAACTTCACTCCGATGCAGTAGCGATTCAGTTCCCTCAAGAAGAGTCCTACGAGTCATCACCCGTGGTAGTCAAACCACTGTTTCGACATGGCGATAAAAAGCATCCAACCACCATCTGGTATTGGAATGCGGGCAGTGTTGAACCGGTCGCGGAACAGCGTGGCATGATTCTCGATGCAACAGGCCCTAATGAGAAACTCGTTCCTAGAGTGGATGACAAGAGCTTAAGTGCCAACGGCCAGTGGAAAGATGGTCGCCTGCGGGTGATCATGAAACGCCCACGCCTGGGTGGCAATAGTGGCGATATCAACTTTATTGAAGGTCAGTTCCTGCCGGTCTCGTTTGCAAACTGGGATGGTAGCAACGGTGAGGCTGGCTCACGCCATACTCTGACTACGTGGTACTGGTTGTTGCTACCCCCAGAGGTTGATCTTCAGAAGACTTATGGCCTACCTGCGGGGATAGCGATTGTCTTCTTTATCTTGGGGCTGTTGTTGGTGAGGACACAGCGTCGCAAACGAAAATAATGTTTTACTAAACAATAACGATTACTCTCTTTAACCTGTTCATTTACACTCTGAACAGGTTTTTTTTGCCCACAGGACGTGGGTATGCAGCGAGCATATGGACGTGCAGGAGCTGCGGCCTACATGGATGTAGGTACACCACGATCGCAGGGCCGTTCCAGCACATCCTTGTGCTCCACGGCACTTGAACATCCTGTTCACCGGATGCGAAAGAGCGGTGTTGTTCCTGCTCATATGGATGTAGGTACTTAGCGTGAGCAGGAGCGGTAACTGTTTTTGCATTTCCGCCATCTATGACAATCGTGCACAACCAGCAAGGGTCGGAGTCGTATAAATGATGAGATGTAAGCGAATAACGAACTGCGATGTTAAAATTAACGAATAATTTTCCCAGAGCCACAAACCCGACCCTATAGATCAATCGATCCCGTACAGTAACAATGAATATTTTAGGAACATAATGAAAAAACTAATCTTAATCGTAGCCCTTCTTGTCTTCACCAGCCTGTTTGCCGCTGAAAGCAAATTATTGGAGATGAATGAGGCGCCTCCAGGTGGAGACTTTACCCTACAGTCGATTGCAGGGCCGATTTCAACAGAGATGTTTCGCGGCAAAGTTGTTGTGCTCACCTTTGGCTATGCGGGTTGTCCTGATATCTGTCCCATGACGCTTGCTCACCTGTCGCAGAGTATCAATGCGCTGGGTAAGGGAACCGTCCATGAGATGGAGGCATTCTTTATCACGCTTGATCCTGAGCGAGATGCTATTGGTGATCTCAATGAGTTTGTTAAATATTTTGATGAGAAGATTATCGCGCTAACAGGGAGTGTTCCAGAAATTAATGGGGTTGCCGAACAGTATGGCGTTAAACACTATCAGGTGGAGCTAAAAGGATCAAAAACGGGATATTCGATCAATCACTCGGCCTCAACCTATGTGATCGCCCCTGATGGAGAGCTACGCTTTATCTTTCCCTACGGAACAGAGCCAAAGCTGGTTTCTGAGGCTGTTGAATATTTGGTGCATGATCGGAATCAACAATAGCATTTAAGATGTGGGTGAGCCATTTCACTAAACGCATGATGTATTACAAAATGTGCTCTTCGTATTTTAATAAAAGGATAGCATCTACTTTAATATTTTGGTTATGAGTAAGACAAGTAAGTAGTTTTTCATAACGTTTTGTATTTACAGATATGATAATTCATCTAGTATTAGTCTAGTGTTCTTAAAATTCTAAAAGAATGTATAAAACGGAATGGATATTAATTGAAATTTGATGGTGTTGGTTATTATGTTAAATAATTTAAATAGTCTTAAAATTCGTACCAAACTAATTATTTACCTGTTGCTTCCGGTAATCACTATCTTGTTCTTTGCGGTATCTGGCATATACACAAAATACGGAGAGCTACAGGATATTAAAAGTACCCAAAAATTTACGGAGGTATCAATAACTCTTGATGATTTGGTGCACGAGCTGCAGAAAGAGCGGGGATAAAGCGCAGGGTTTGTGGGTAGTAGTGGTGAAGGTTTTAGAGAAAAACTGGAACAACAACGGCTTCGCACAAGT
>JAOTST010000025.1 GCA_029864785.1 Chromatiales bacterium
AGTAAGTAAAGAAAATTATATCTGGGCTATTACTGAATCTAAAGGAAAAACTGACTCCGATTTTTATACACCTTACATAGTAAACGCATCATTTTGTTTAGAGATCCTGCTAAAAAGTATTATATATTATGAAAAAGATGAGTGGGTTCATGGTCATAACTTAGTTAACCTTTATTCAAAAATTTCAACTAATGTAAAAAAAGAAATAAATGACTCATTCAAAAGAAATCATAAAGCAAATACTATTTATAAAGAGGCATTAAAAGTAATAAAACATGAGGCATCAATAAGCATTACATGGAATGTTGCTTCTCTACTTGATCGTGCATCAAATGCTTTTGAAAATTGGAGATATGCTTTTGATAAAAACAAACAAAAATCCTGCTTTATTGGCTATGATGAGTTATATAAAGTGCTTACAGAAGCCAAGGAAAAAATCGTGCTAACAAGGCACTCCAGTTGACCAGTCGCTATTGATCTAGCCCCACTTTGATGGACATATTTTTACAAGCTTGGGGCGGGATCTTTTATTTGGCGAATAAAATTTATTTTTCATTATCTGAAACAAAAATAGGCGACAAGAAAAATCAATTTAAACTAATTGCATGGTCTACATATTTAATAGGCGTTCCTGCCTGGATTGTATTGCTCATAGGAAAAAATGACTGGATAGCAGCTTCAATCGAAGCCGGCGGAATCCCTGCCATGCTACTTGGCTTGTACAAAACATTTTATAAAACCCCAGCTAGTCCACTTGTTGAATTAGCCGTGAAGTACATAACGTATTTTGCAATCGCATTTGGAGTATTCATAAGCGTACAGCACTACGGTGGCATAACTTCCATTTCCCAGTTCTTGGAAATAGGCGTTACTCTCGGTTTTCTTATGGGAAGCTATCTAATGACGCAGCACAATAGCAATGGATACTTGTTTTTTGTATTAATGAATTTAAGCATGGCTTCTCTAATGTTCCTCCAGGATAAGAACATACTTATGGTGCAACAACTAGTTTCTCTGTTATTCGTCATTTATGGTTATTCACAATCAACCAAAACACAAAGCTAACAAGGCTCATTTTTCAAGGAATACATTGCCAAGTGGTTAATATGAAATATATAGAGTGGAATGATTTTCAAAAAATCGATATTCGTGTGGGAACAATTATAAAAGTTGAGGATTTTCCAGAAGCTCACAATCCTTCATATAAATTGATAATAGATTTTGGTGCTGAACTTGGTGTAAAGAAATCAAGCGCTCAAATAACTGATCTATACGAAAAGAAATCTTTGCTTGGAAAACAAGTATTAGCCGTTGTGAATTTTCCACCCAAACAAATAGGCCCAATTATGTCAGAATGCTTAGTCACTGGATTCCATCGCTCAGATGGGTCGGTTGTTTTATCATCTGTAGACATGGATTTACCAAATGGTTCAAAGATGGCATAACAAGCGACTTTGGTGTCAATCCCTCTAAAGTTAGATGAGCAGGCCCATTCAACTTTATCCCTCATCATGAAATCAAAGGGTCAATCTCGTTAATAGTAAAAGTAGTACGATGTGAATATGAAACATAAAGTGAGGAAGCCATGAAAAAATTATTATTGATCGCTTTTATCGGACTCTATTCAGGCCTGGCAATTGGTCAGCCCGAGTTAAAGGGTAGCCCACAAGATCTCAGAGGATTTCTCTACCCAACCGATCATCTCGTAACGATTTATGGTCAAGCGGAAGAGAAGGCCTACTCAGACAAGGCCATTGTGAGCCTGGTGATCACCACCGAAAATGAGCGTCTCTCTTTGGCCATCTCAGACAACAGTACGCTACGTGCAACCCTCACCCAGTCACTTGTTGATGCCGGTATTTCACCGGCATCTATTAAGAGTTCTAAATTTTCATCCTCGCCACAGTACGGTTGGTTTGGAAAAAAACCTTCAAGCTACAAGGTGGTGAACCGCATGGCGGTAAGCATCGAAAAGGAGGCGCATTTGAAGGAGATTGCGGTGGTTGCTGACAGGCATGAAGAGGCCGAGCTGTCCGATACCACTTTTGAACATACTCAAAAAGATGCGTTCAACAACCGTGTAAAGGCCCAAGCGCTGAAAAAAATCATCACTCAAAAAGAGTTTTATGAGCAATCTCTCGGAGTAAAACTGACACCCATCGGAATCAGGGATTCAAATATCCGCCAACGGGCAACCCGTGGTGCGCTGATGCTGGAAACGGTTGTGGCAACAACGGTTAATGTAGATAGAGAGGGTTTATCATCTGTATCAAAGCGTCAACAGCGGCCTGCCACAGCGCCATCATTTGACGAGGTCAAATATGAGGCCAATCTAGCGGTTGATTTCAAAATAGAGCCCTAAATTAAAGAGGGCAAGAATAGGCTACTATTTTGCCCTCTTCTGCATCGCCGTATCAATGGCGATGGAGTCAGATTCGATTGATTTCTTGGGTCTCACTCAAACAAAAAATAACCATTTAACTCATCATATTTTTGTTGCGGTAACCCACAAAAATGTCTCGCCACCAATGCTTTGATATTTTATAGATTCAACACTAAAACCGATCTCTTCCAAATCGGTATAGAGCTCTTTTGGATCTTTATGGCTGTAGTAAAGCGCTCTATCCATAAATGTTTTGTAACCATCAAACACTTTGCTGCCGGTATATTCTTCGGTTGCGTAGGTGAACAACACACTCCCTTTTGGTTTAAGCCATCGGTGCAAATTTTTAAATAGTTCAACATGCGTGCTGGCCGGAATGTGAAAGAGGCTATAGGTGGCGGTAATGGCATCAAATTGGTTTGGTGCAAACTCAGACTTTGTGATATCGGACTTTATCGTTCTCATTTCGGGAACATATTTGGCGGCCAGTTCGAGCATGCGTTCAGAAAAATCGACCCCGGTAACCAACCAGTTGTTATCCACAAAATAGCGCGCAACGGGTTCGCCCGCACCACAACCCAAATCAAGTAAGGAGCCCCGCTCTGTTTCTAGCAATGAATAGAAGGCGTCTAAAATTTCGGATATATCAAACACACCACGGTTCGCTTCGTAGGTATCCGCAAAGCCGTTATAAATTTCTTGTAATGAGTGACTCATCGTTCTCTCTAAAGATTAGGGACTTAGGGCTAGAGTAATAATTAATTCCGCTCCAATCTGCTACTCATCGAGATCCTCTGCAAAACCAAGCCACTTATCGAGTAGATTTCGCGCCTGCTCAACGCCATCTTTTTTGGGCGCCGAGAATGCCTGAACCGTTGCCGATAGCCCCAGCTCTTTAAGCGCCTTGCGTACCTTGAGCACACTGCTCTTGGTCGCGCCACTCTTGAGCTTGTCGGCCTTGGTGAGTAACACATGGGCCGCAACACCGCTCTCCTGACACCACTTCAACATCATATCGTCAAACGGCTTCATCGGATGGCGGATATCCATCATCAGGATCACCCCTTTAAGTGACTGGCGATCTGCAAAATAGCCCTCCAATACCCCCTCCCAGTGCTTTTTAACCGCTACCGGCACCTTGGCAAAGCCATATCCGGGAAGATCTGCAAGGCGGCGTTCATCGTCAATCTTAAAGTAGTTGATCATCTGGGTACGTCCCGGTGTTTTACTGGTTCTGGCCAGCGAGCCATTGTCAGTAATGGCATTAAGCGCGCTCGATTTTCCCGCGTTGGAGCGCCCGGCAAAGGCCACCTCCGCCCCAATGTCTGGCGGTAGCTGCTCAAGGTGATTCGCTCCAATCAAGAAGGATGCGGTGCGGTAGTAGTTAATTTTGGCCTTTGGTGCGCTCATCTTTTATCCATATCCGATAAATTATCGCGCACATTATCGGTCGTTTGGCGCCAAAAAACGAGCGACATTACCGAGGGGAATTCCTACAAAATTTGCCTATATGAAATAGGGTGATAGAATAGCGCAAATTTTTAACGAAAAAACCATAACCGATTACAGTATTTAGAGGAATAACCATGAAAAAAATCCTGCTTACAATGACAAGTGTCGCCATCCTTATTGCTAGCCACACAGCCTCCGCTGATGGACAAGCAACCTATAAAGCCACTTGCCAGTCGTGCCATGCAACCGGTGCGGCCGGCGCGCCTAAATTTGGCGACAAAGCAGCATGGGCTCCTCGTATTGCTAAAGGTATCGATGCACTGGTTCAAAGTTCAATCAAAGGTGTTCCCGGTACAGCCATGATGCCAAAGGGTATGTGTAACGCCTGTAGCACCGACGATCTAAAGGCTGCTGTTGAGTACATGGTTTCTCAAAGCAAATAATAAATAATTTTTAATCCAATTACGGAAATCGAATGAAAAAGCTACTTATTGCCGCGCTGGCTTTCGTCAGCGCAACCAGTGTTGCTTATGCTGCGGGAGATGCCGCTGCGGGCAAAACAAAAGCAGCGGCTTGTGCCGCCTGTCACATGGCCGATGGAAATAGCATGATCCCCAACTTTCCCAAAATAGCGGGACAGCATGCCACCTACATCGAAAACCAACTTGCGGCATTTAAAGCCGGCACCCGTAAGGATGCCACAATGCTCGGTATGACCGCTGCACTCGCTCCTCAGGATATGGCCGATGTCGGCGCCTATTTTGCGAGCCAAAGCACTAGCATCGGCACCGCCAATGCGGAAAAAGCGGCTGCGGGTAAAAAAGTCTTTCTGGGCGGCAATAAGGGCACCGGTCTATCTGCGTGTATGGCCTGTCATGGACCGAGTGGTAAAGGAAATGCGGGTGCTAAATTCCCCTCTTTGAGAGGACAGCACACCATCTATACCATTAAACAGCTCAAAGATTTCCGTTCAGGAACCCGCAGTAACGTCATGATGAATGATATTGCTGCCAAGATGAGTGATGCGGAGATTGAGTCTGTCGCAGAGTTCATTCAAGGACTGCATTAAAATCAGCTAAATATCTTCCGCCTTTATTGGTGGCGGTTTATAAAAAGGGGCGCTCTAGAGCGCCCCTTTTTATTTCCATCGAATCAGCTTTAATATCCATGCGGAACATTATTTTTATAGTAGTTAATCAATCCATTGGTTGATGAGTCGTGTCCCGCAACCGGTAGCTCATCTTCAAGCTCAGGCATAATAGCGCTAGCGAGTTTCTTGCCTAACTCCACCCCAAACTGGTCAAATGAGTTGATACGCCAAATCGCTCCCTGAACAAATATCTTATGTTCATAAAGTGCAATCAGTGAACCGAGCGTTTTAGGATTGAGCTTATGAAACAGAATTGTATTACTGGGGCGGTTCCCTGGCATCACCATCTGTGCAGCCAGCCGCTCCACCTCCGCGCTATCGATACCTTTCGCCTTCAACTCAGAGATGGACTCTTCATAACTACGTCCATTCATAAATGCCTCGCTCTGGGCAAAGCAGTTGGCCATCAAAATTTGATGATGGTGTCCAATTGGCATCTGGCTCTCAATCGGCATCATCAAGTCGACAGGAACCACCTGGGTTCCCTGATGCATCAACTGATAGAACGCATGTTGACCATTAGTGCCCGACTCCCCCCAAATGATAGGAGCGGTACAATATCCCACGGTGTGTCCATCACGATCAACGCTCTTACCGTTGCTCTCCATCTCCGCTTGCTGCAGATAGGCCGTAAAGCGATGGAGGTGTTGATCATAGGGGAGGATCGCGTAGCTCTTTGCACCTAAAAAGGAGCTATACCAGAGACCCAGCAGCCCCAGTATCACCGGCATGTTCTGTTCCAGAGGGGCACTATGAAAATGGTTATCCATAATATGCGCTCCCTCCAACAACTCTTCAAAGCGCGCCATTCCAAGATAGAGTGCAATCGGTAATCCAATCGCTGACCAGAGTGAATAACGTCCACCTACCCAGTCCCAAAACTCAAACATATTGTCGGTATCGATTCCAAAGGCTTGCACTGCCGCGGTGTTGGTCGATACGGCAACAAAGTGATTGGCAACCGACTCCTCGGCACGTAGCTTTTCCACCAACCAGCGCCGCGCCGTGCGGGCATTGGTTAGGGTCTCTTGAGTGGTAAAGGTCTTGGAGGCAACGACAAAAAGGGTTCGCTCAGGATCAACGCGAGAGAGCACATCGCCCACGTGTACCCCGTCGATATTGGAGACAAAGTGCACATGAAGCCCCCTAATCGCATAGGGCTTAAGTGCCTCAGTCACCATATGGGGCCCCAGATCGGAACCACCAATACCGATATTGACGATATCGGTAATCCGCTTGCCGGTATAACCCCGATGTTCAGCCGTATGCACTGCATGCACAAATTTGCGCATTTTAGAGAGCACTCGACGCACATCCGGCATCACATCGACACCATCCGCAATCACCTTGCGGTTACTGAGATTTCGCAGCGCGGTATGTAGTACTGCACGGTGCTCGGTATAGTTAATCTTCTCACCTGCAAACATCTGCTCTATCTGCTCTGGCAGATGCTCTGCTCGCGCCAGCTCAAACAGCAACTCCAGAGTTTTATCAGTCACCCTGTTTTTTGAGTAATCAAAGAGAATATCATTGAGAAATAGTGACTTATTCTCAAAGCGCTCTGGCTCCTGTGCAAAAAGATCGCTCATTTTAAGTTGATCGATCTCCTGACAGTGCTTTAACAACGCCTGCCAGATCGGCGTCTGCTGTAGGGGAGATGAACTCCCATTTTCCAAGAATGGTGGATTCACACGATATTCTCCGAGCGATTTATTTTCTATGAGGCCTTTGTGCTGTAGCATCCTGCTTAATGCAAGGGTAACATAGTCTCAATGCACTATTAACCGAGTCAAGCCGAAGGAACTTTTTCACCTCGCCCTACTCAAAAAGCAGATACACCCATAAATCACCAAAGGAAAATATTGTGTTAAGAAGAATTTTTCTGTTTCTATTACTTGCCGTCCCTTTTGCCCTCACAGCCGCTGAAAGTGGTGAAGACTACGCCGAGGGCATTAACTACGAGCGCATTGTTCCCCCTCTTCCTGGCGGCACTAAAGGCAAGGTCGAGGTTATCGAGCTCTTCTGGTATGGCTGTCCCCACTGTGACCGCTTTGAGCCCTTCGTTGAAAAATGGCAAGAGAAAAAGGCTGACTACATCGATTTTAAACAGATGCCCGCCGTCTTTAATAACGCTCAATGGCGAACCCATGCGGCCGCTTTCTATACGGCTGAAACCCTCGGGGTGGGGTCAAAACTACATAAGCCTATTTTTGATGCGCTCCATCGCCAGCACAAACCTCTCAATACCCAGGAACAGCTCCGTAACTTGTTTAGTGACTACGGCGTTAAGAAGGCCGATTTTGATAAAACCTTTACCTCATTTGCGGTAAAGGCAAAGGTTGCGCGTGCTGCCGACCTCAGTAAACGGTTCGGCATTGACGGTGTGCCATCAGTCATTGTTAACGGTAAATATCGACTCAACAGCAATCTTGCTGGAGGTAGTTACGATAACCTGCTGAAGATTGTTGATTACCTTGCGGCTAAGGAACACAACAAATAGGATTGTAAACACCCTTTCAAGAGGCTGCACCGGGAGAGTCATATGGATACCGACAACTGGAAACAGAAATATCTGGGTCAACTGGATGAGCTAGAGCAAAAAGAGCGTCTATGGGGTGAGCTTGAAGATAACCTGCGCCACTTTATCTCCCACCTCTCCCTTGCCGTTGATGAGAGCGACAAAGGGCTCTATAAACAGCTCAATACCCTGAGAGCCGCGATCCGCAAGGGTCGTACCTATCAGGAGATGACCTCCCTCGTCGACTCCATCTCTGAAAGCATTACCGCACTCGATGATCGCCGTAAAAAGAGTGCGAATCTCCCCTCTCCGGGTGAGCTTTTGCAACAACTCACCACGGCGATTAAATTTCCCCGCTCAACACGCCACCTCGCCAAGGCCTTTCTCAAGAGCCATCACAATATCACCGTCGAAAATATCGAACCGGCCATTGCCGACTTCACCGCGATGCTCAGTCAGGCACTACAGCAGCTGATTGATGAACAGAAAAGCGCCAGCGATGAGAGCGGCGGACTATTTGGCAAACTCTTTCAAAAGAAGGAGTCTACTGACGATTCTGTAGAGAGAGGTTCCTCCGCAATCACTGCCAAAAGTGCGTTTGATTCGGGCCCTATTTCAATCTCCCCAACGCTACCGGATATTGAAGATCCACTGGAACCTGCCAAGCGTATTCTCGATCAACTGATTCGCCAACTTATCAGTAGTGACGTTGAAAGCGAGCTTCTCACCTCACGTGTCGCCAAGAGCTATCGTGAAGGTGACCTCATCAGCCTGACCAATGAACTGACCAACCTTATCGGGCAGGGCGTTGATAATGAACTCTCTGAAAATCTGGGGATGCTACCAGCGCACGAGGTGCTCATCCAGCTCCTGGAGCGACTAGAGATTCCCTCTGAACTCAACGAACAGTTTACGGCAATCAAGAAGAGTCTGGCTCGGGGTGTAGAGAGTGACAAGCTAGAGAGCGTACTTAAACAGATTGCCGACCTGATCCGCGAGATGCGCTCTATGGTTCAGAAGGAAAAAGGGGAGCTTGAGCAATTTTTCAAGCAACTGACCGAGCGGCTGCAAGAGATCGATATCAATCTTCAGGATCACTTTCAATCCCACCGCGACTCCTACAATGGTGGTCAGGAGCTTCACAAAACGGTCGATCACGAGGTGAATCAGATTGCCAGTTCTGTTGAACAAGCGACCGAACTGGCTACCCTAAAAGAAGTGGTTCAGGAACGTGTAGAGACCATTTGTAAACATATGGAGCTCTATCAGCAGAGTGAAGCCGAACGTCTGCAACAGGCCGAAGCGAAGGTAAAACAACTTAATCAACAGCTCAACATTATGCAGAGCGAATCGGATCGGCTACAGCAGAAGATCGTCAGTGAGCGCAATCAGGCGATGATTGACCCTCTCACTGGTATCAATAATCGCCTCTCCTACAACGAACGTCTCCCAAACGAATTTGCTCGCTGGCAGCGCTACAAGACGCCGCTCACCATGGCCGTTTGGGATATCGACAAATTTAAGAACGTTAACGACACCTATGGTCATCAGGCGGGTGATCGGGTACTGACGGTTGTTGCTAAACTCCTCAGTAAACAGATCCGTGAAACCGATTTTGTCGCCCGTTTTGGTGGTGAAGAGTTTGTGCTGCTAATGCCGGAGACACCGCTCGATCAGGCGCGTAAGGTGGCCGATAATTTACGTGAAAGTGTTGCCGCGTGCGAGTTCCACTTTAAGGATCAGCGCGTACCAGTGACCATCTCTTGTGGTCTGGCCGAGTTTAACGAGGGCGATCAAGCTGAAACGGTATTTGACCGTGCCGACAAGTCACTCTACAAGGCAAAACATACCGGTCGCAACCGCTGTTGCACCGAGCAGGATCTCGAATCATAGCCTCTTTACTCGAAAGGCTCTGATTCGCTCTCGAAACACTCCTCGCAACGCCAAGCTGGCCGCTGGTCGGTAACGCAGCTGATAGTAGATCTCCGTAATTAGCATCACCTCTTTAGCCAGCTCAGGCCGAATGGCAACAACCCTGTTGGCAAACTGTTCTGGGGTCTCTGACGCCTTGTAGATAATCTCGATCTTATTGAATTTTTGGCAAAACCGTCGATAAAGCCTTACCATCGGATCAACACGCTGCCGACGATAGAGCAGTAACAGAGCCACCCCACCCAGCAGCAGAGCCACAAGGCCGGTTAACATCAGCCCAAGCTGTTGCCAGTTAAGCCTCCCCAGCCCAAGTTGCTCTAGCAGCTCTCGCTGGCGTTTTTTGTTAAAACCGACGACCCAGTAGTTCCAACTATTGTTGGCCGCATCCCAGCCGCTACGCAGGCTTCGCCACCCCTTTACCAGCCATGCAATCTGCTCCGAAGTGATGGGCGATGCCGCTGTCGACTCAAAACGTAGAGAGTCATCGACCCACTCGACTCTGGATGGTGGAATAACCGCCGTCGGATCAACCCGAACCCATCCCTGACCATCAAGCCACACCTCTGCCCAAGCGTGGGCATCGGACTGCCTGACAATCAGGTAATCTCCCAGAGGACCCACCGAATTGAGCTCTCCGCCCTGATAACCGATGATCACTCGTGCGGGGATCCCTGCGGCACGCATCAGTGTGACAAAAGAGGCGGCATAGTGTTCGCAAAATCCACGCCGGCTCTCAAATAGAAACTCATCGACCGGATTGTCTCCCAACGGGGGTGGCCGGCGGCTATACCAGAACGGTTTATCGCGGAAATAGTTAAGTGATCGATTAACCATCTCACGATCGGAGAGCCCCTCACGATGCCACTGCTGTGCTAGCTTTATGCTCTGTGGATTGGGGCCGTCAGGCAGCTGTAATCCTGCCTCCCGCGCCCAATCATCCAGTATCTCATCACGATAGTTGGTCAGAGAACGTAAGCGATATTGCGCCAGCTTCTTGAGCTCTCTCTCCAGCGAAAACTGAAAGTCAGGCGAAA
>JAOTST010000251.1 GCA_029864785.1 Chromatiales bacterium
AGGCAATGGCCATTACCGGCGATTGGGATATTGTCTGCTTTGGGCATGACCATCGTCCCAAAATCGATACCGTTACGGGAGTTACAGGGGCGCAAACCATGCTACTCAATCCGGGAACCGTCGCAGGGGTGGGTCCCAAGGCAAGTTATATTATCGGCGATCTTGCCACCATGAAATTTGAGATCATTGAACTTCCGAAACCTTGATTTTTACCCTATCAATCCACTTGCCTGAAACCATTTGGCTCAATAGAATAGAGCCTAAATAGATCATCATACTAATAATTAATTAAGGGAAAATTATGCAGCCATTTATGGAGTGGAGCGATAACCTCAATATTGGAATCGACACCATCGATCTCCAACATCGTAAAATTGTTGATTACATCAATGAACTCTACCGGGCAACGCAAGAGAATGATCGGGAGTTAGTAGGAAAAGTATTGCAAGGTCTCATTGAGTATACATCCTCTCACTTTGGATTTGAGGAAGAGATGCTAGAGAGTAATGGTTATGCCGATCTTGAAGAGCATAAAAAACTTCATCAAAATTTTATCGAGCGCATCAAAAAACATCTGGATAACCATGAAAAAGGAGCCAATGTAGCTCGTGCCCTGACAGGTGAACTACAAATCTGGCTGATTGCCCACATCAGTAAGGAGGATCAACTCTATGTCCCCAGTCTGGTAACTCCCCCTACAGGAAGTGTCCTTACAAAGATGATCAATAAATTTTTTGGATAAACATAGTAACGATAAAAATCGAACAATTATTCCGCTTTCGCTAATAACCCGCCGTATTCTTCTCTACCCAACGACTCTCGCCGTTTGTTAACAACTCTTTTTTCCAGAATGGTGCTTTTGATTTAAGCTCTTCCATCAGCCAGCGACATGCCTCGAACGCCTCTTTACGATGACTCGACCACACCGCAACCAGAACAATCGGTTCATCAGGTATCAATCTGCCCACTCGATGGTAGATCAGGGTATCCAATAGCGTCCATTTTGTAGCGGCTTCCTCGGCTATCTGTTGAAGATGCCCCTCTGTCATGCCGGGATAGTGCTCCAGCTCCATCCCCATCACCCCATCACCTTCATTAAAATCTCGCATGGTACCGATGAAAGTGGCGACTGCCCCGACCTTTCCCGCATATTGTCGGACTATATGTTCCTGCTCATAACGCTGTATCGCTTCCCATGGATTAAACGCAGCCTCGGAGATCTCAATACTCACTGCTAACCACCGGTCACCGGTGGGAAAAAAGCGACTTCATCTCCAGACGAGACCATATCGTTAGTTCCGCAATACTCTTGATTGATTGAAACCAGAATATTAGGCAGCATCGCCTTGCCCCCTGAGGCCTGTAGCCAGATATCAGCAACGGTTGCCACCTCACCAATTTCAACGGTTGCTCCATCACAGCCCATCTGCTCACGAAGACTGGCAAAAAATTTTACTGAAACTGTCATTAAAACACCCCATCTTTTGCATAAAAGCCCGCACAACTTTACTGTCCGGCCACTCCGTCCTATGATGGCATAAATTAACCACCAATACTTCCAGAATAATGAGCGAACTTACCCACTTTAATGCCACTGGTGATGCCCACATGGTGGATGTCAGTGACAAATCGATAACCAGTCGTACAGCCATCGCAAGCGGCATCATCACCATGCAACAGGCGACTCTTGATATCATTTTACAAGGCGTGGCAAAAAAAGGAGATGTACTCGGGGTTGCCCGTCTTGCCGGCATTATGGGCGCTAAGAAAACACCCGACCTAATCCCACTCTGTCATCCACTGGCACTGAGTAAAGTCGATATTGAACTGGCTCCTCTCTCTGATGCCATCGGCATACGCTGTCACGCCACCGTAAAAACCAGCGGCCAAACTGGTGTAGAGATGGAGGCGCTTACCGCCGTACAGGTCGCCCTGCTGACCATCTATGACATGTGCAAAGCCGTTGACCGTGGAATGATCATGGGGGAGGTGCAGCTTCTTGAGAAGATGGGTGGAAAATCGGGGCACTGGACTCGAGAGAACAGATAATGATCTCTCAGCGCATTGAGCTCTTCCTAAATCTACTCCTCCCACTGCTGGGGGGTGGTGCCACTTATGGGCTCTTACAATATATTGGCGGTAGCCACGTTGCCAACAATGAGCTGCAATCACTGATTATCATCATCTCCTTAATGGTCGCAATGGCGGTTTCGGTTATTCCTCGCCACCTTATTCAAGCAGAACTTCAAGATGGTATCGCCCAGCTGAAAAATGGCCGCATCCTCTTCAGCGAAGAGCTCTCTGTACATTCACTTCTCGGTGGAGGTATTGCATCATGGATTCCCTTCAAACAGCCCATGCACACCGAAATTTGCATCGTGGGCCCCGATGACTGGCGCTATATTGATATTGCGATTGAGCGCAACATCAAAAAAAGTCCGGAGGGTAAAATTATTGCCGCCAACATTGACAAGCTCTACACCATTCTTGATCAACGACTACAGCGACTCATCTTCGCTACCTCACGAATAGACCCCAGTTTTGCCGATTTTTTTGCAAAAAATCAGCTGATGAATGATGAAGATATCGATATTTTCAAAAGCAAACTGCTATCACTTATAGAATCAGATCCAATCCCTGGAATCGATTATGGCTTCGAACTATCCAGCATCATTGTCGATAAAGATTCTGTTCACCGCGTAGAGCGTAAATTTGGCAGTGGCAGTGATAACTCCTACACCCTCTCAGAAGAGGATGACCTAGAGATAGATCACCTCTTTAATGAGGACGAGCTAAATGCCATATCAACAGGCCACACAAAAGAGTCATAACCAATCTGCTCGTCAACACAGCGTTGAATAAAACCCGATAAATGAACAGAATAAAGTCCCATACTCTGATGGTTCAGGGTACAACCTCCGATGCGGGCAAAAGCACCGTCGTTGCAGGCCTTTGCCGTCTGTTCAAACGGAGGGGCGTCAAGGTCGCTCCTTTCAAACCACAGAACATGGCACTCAATAGTGCCGTCACCAGTGATGGTGGAGAGATCGGGCGCGCTCAAGCAGTACAGGCACAGGCAGCGGGTATCGACTCACATACCGATATGAATCCGATCCTGCTCAAACCCAATAGTGATCAAGGTGCACAGGTCATCGTTCATGGTCAGTCGATTGGGAATATGCAGGCGAGCAAATATCACCACTACAAAAAAGTAGCGATGGAAGCGGTCATGACATCACACCAACGCCTGTCAAAACAGTATCCACTTATTCTGGTTGAGGGTGCGGGCAGCCCTGCTGAGATCAACCTGCGCGAAGGAGATATCGCCAATATGGGCTCTGCCGAAAAGGTCGACTGTCCAGTAATT
>JAOTST010000026.1 GCA_029864785.1 Chromatiales bacterium
GCCGGTGAAGGACTTCCATCGACCAATCTGTTTGGAATGAGCATGAACGGTTATTCCGGATTCTACTTCTGTGCGGTTCTGCTTATTGTGGCATTCTTTATCTCATTAAAAATCTTCCGCTCACCTTATGGCATGAAGCTGCGCGCAATTAAATCGAATCAACGCCGGATGTCCTATACCGGATACAACACCCGTCCCTACCTCATCTCCGCATTTGTTATATCAGGAATGTTTGCTGGGCTTGCCGGTGCCTTGATGGTCGTCACTGATCCTCTTGCCGGTGCAGAACGTATGCAGTGGACCGCCTCTGGAGAGATCGTCTTAATGACCATTCTCGGTGGTGTTGGCACACTAATTGGTCCACTAATTGGTGTCGGTCTAATTAAATATTTCGAAAATATTTTTTCGGCATTTAACACTCAAACACTTCATGAGATCTTTTCATTCCTGCCCGATTGGCTTGAGAATATTATCGTTTCTATTACCGGTCACTTTGTTGGCGAAGGTTGGCATCTGACCCTTGGCGTACTCTTTATGGTCGTAGTTATCTTCCTGCCCGGCGGTATTATGCAAGGTGTTCAGCATTTGATGAATCGTTTTAAAGATGACGATAAAGGGGGAACATCTGCAAGCAGTGATGATCCTGCTCTGTCCCAACAGACTCAGGAGGGTTGATCTGATGGAAAATAATATCGTCCTGAATATTCAAAATGTAGAAAAAACCTTTGGTGGTCTACATGCCCTTAACAACGTCAATCTATCCATCGAAGAGGGAAAGGTTCATGCCATCATTGGCCCCAATGGTGCAGGCAAATCAACACTGCTTAATGTCTGCATTGGTCGCCTCCCTCCCGATAGCGGAACAGTCTCTTTCAATGGTGAAAACATTATTGGTAAAACCCCTTATGAAATTAATCAGGCCGGTATCGCTCGTGTATTTCAGACCCCCGAAATTTTCTCTGATCTGACATTGCTACAGAACGTGATGATCCCCGCCTTTGCCCGACGTGATGGGGCATTCAAACTTAATCCATTCAAGGCGATGTCCGCCGAGCGTGAAATTGAGGGTGAGGCCGAGCAGGTTCTGGAGGAGATGGGGCTCATCGAGCACAAAGATAACCATGCCGGCAGTATGTCGCGTGGCGACAAGCGCCGCCTTGAGATGGCGATGTGTTTAGTTCAACATCCACGCCTGTTGCTCCTTGATGAGCCAACAGCAGGAATGTCTCGTCACGATACCAACCGAACAATAGAGACCATGCAAAAAATTAAAGAGGGTGGCATGACCAAGATCATCATCGAACACGACATGCATGTGGTATTCAGTGTTGCCGACCACATCTCAGTACTGGCACAGGGTGCGATTATCGCTTCGGGTACACCTGAAGAGATCAAAGGCAGTCCTGTTGTTCAAGAAGCCTACCTGGGAGGAGCACATCTATGAGTGTTCAATCAACCGGCAAGCATGCCCCCGGCGCACCCATTGTCAAAAATCAGGGAGCTTCCCCTGCCTTCTTCTCTTGTTGGGATATGCACTCCTACTATGGTGAGAGTTATATCGTACAAGGTGTTAATTTTGATGTTCGCGAAGGTGAAATTATCGCCCTCCTCGGTCGTAACGGCGCCGGTAAAACCACCACTCTGCGCTCTATTGCACGAATGGATGATCCTCAAATGAACCACGGTGAAGTGTGGCTGGATCACCAACCACTACACACCATGAAATCTTATCAAGCGGCTCAACTCGGGGTAGCTCTGGTACCAGAAGATCGTAACATTATCCCTGGCCTGACCGTTGAAGAGAATCTACAACTCGCCCAAATCGAAGAACCGATCGGCTGGTCGATTGAGCGGATCTACGAGCACTTTCCAAAATTAGGCGAACGCCGTTTGCAAGAGGGCGTCACCCTATCCGGTGGAGAGCAACAGATGTTGGCTATTGGTCGCGCCCTTGCACGTGATATTAAACTGCTTCTTCTTGATGAACCTTATGAGGGGTTGGCGCCTGTTATTGTTCACGAAATTGAGAAGATACTCGAAAGCATCAAGGCACTCGGTATCACCACTATTATCGTTGAACAAAATGCTATCGCTGCACTACACTTGGCCGACCGTGCCATTATTCTCGATATGGGACATATCGTTTTTGACGGAACCGCTCAAGAGGTGCTCGATAATGAAGAGTTACGTCAACAGTATCTGGCAATTTAGTCACTTTTATTGACATTATCTATCATCGTTAACTACCTTATAACAACGAATTCAAACCATGGGTGAATATCCAAATGTCTAACAATAAACTCTACCCCGTCCCCGCCGCAGTGGCCGCCAATGCTTTTATCACCGATGCCCAGTATCAAGAAATGTATCGTGCGTCGATTGACACCCCTGAGGAGTTTTGGGCTGAAAAGGCCGAAGAATTCCTCGACTGGGACAAAAAATGGGATACGGTTTTAGATTGGTCTTTTGATAAGAAAGACCTCTATGTGAAGTGGTTTGAGGGGGGCAAACTCAACGTCTCCTACAACTGTATCGACCGTCATTTAGCGACCCGTGGAGATAAGGTCGCCATCATCTGGGAAGGTGATGACCCAGAGGTCTCAAAAGAGATCACCTATAACGAACTCTATGAGCAGGTGACCCGCCTTGCCAATGTACTGAAAGATCGTGGTGTCAAAAAAGGTGATCGCGTCTGTCTTTACATGCCGATGGTTCCTGAGGCCGCCTATGCCATGCTTGCTTGCACCCGTATCGGTGCAGTTCACTCTATTGTTTTTGGTGGGTTCTCTCCCGAGGCATTGAAAGATCGTATTCTCGACTCTGATTGTCAGGTAGTCATTACCGCTGATGAGGGGCTACGTGGAACCAAACCGATCCCACTTCGCGCCAATGTCGACAAAGCACTGGAGCAGTGTCCCAACGTGCATACCGTACTCACCGTTAAACGTACCGGTGGTGCCGTCAACTGGAATCCTGAGCGTGATGTCTGGTATCACGAGGCGATGGAGGGTGCATCAAACGATTGTCCCCCTGAGCCAATGGACTCTGAGGATCCCCTGTTTATCCTCTACACCTCCGGCTCAACTGGAAAACCCAAGGGTGTACTCCACACCACTGGTGGCTACCTGCTCTATGCAGCAATGACGACCAAATACACCTTCGATGTACACGAGGATGATATCTACTGGTGTACCGCCGATGTCGGCTGGGTCACCGGTCACAGCTATCTGGTCTATGGTCCGCTGGCCATCGGTGCAACCACCCTCTCTTTTGAGGGCGTGCCCAACTACCCTAACGCCTCACGCTTCTGGGAAGTTGTTGATAAACACAAAGTATCTATCTTCTATACGGCTCCCACCGCCCTGCGTGCACTGATGCGCGAGGGTGATGAGCCGGTCAAGAAAACCAGTCGTAAATCCCTGCGTATCCTCGGCACCGTCGGCGAGCCGATCAATCCTGAAGCGTGGGAGTGGTACTACCGCGTGGTGGGTGAAGAGCGTTGCCCAATTGTTGATACCTGGTGGCAGACCGAGACCGGTGGCCATATGTTGACTCCTCTACCCGGTGCTACAGCCTTGAAGCCCGGCTCAGCAACCCGTCCTTTCTTTGGGGTAGAGCCTGCGCTGGTCGATGCCCAGAGCGGTGAGATACTCGAAGGCGCTACTTCCGGCGCCTTGGTCATACTGCGCCCCTGGCCCGGTATGCTCAGAACCCTCTATGGCAATCACCAGCGTATGGTCGATACCTACTTCACCACCTATGAGGGCAAATACTTCTCCGGTGACGGTGCCCGCCGTGATGAAGATGGCTACTACTGGATTACTGGTCGTATGGATGATGTCATCAATGTCTCTGGTCACCGCATGGGTACCGCTGAAGTAGAATCTGCACTGGTACTGCACGAGACGGTAGCCGAAGCAGCCGTGGTCGGCTTCCCACATGATATCAAAGGAGAGGGAATCTACTGCTACGTAACCCTAGTAAAGGGTGTTGAACCTACAGACGAGTTAAAGAAAGAGCTTGTTAAGCAGGTACGTACCGAGATTGGCCCCATTGCCAGTCCAGATGTGATTCAATGGGCTCCAGGCCTACCCAAGACACGTTCAGGAAAAATTATGCGCCGTATCCTGCGTAAGATCGCCGCCAATGAGATTGATGCCTTGGGAGATACTTCAACTCTTGCTGATCCAGCGGTGGTTGAAGATCTGATCAATAATCGCGAACGCAGTTAAAAAGGCCTTTCTACAGAGACTATTGTTCTGTACTGGTCACCGCTTTTCTAATGGCATAAAAATCCATTTGATATGAATGGATAAAATGAGTGAAAACTAAATTTCACTCAAATCTGTTGATATGTTTAAAAGGAAAGTAATTAGCTCCCAGTTCATGAACACGTTAAAGAAATTTGCCCGTGATACTGATTGCACACAGATTCAATGGCAAACGCCTGAAGAGAATGAACGTGCGATTAACTTTTACTATAAGCAAAAGGCGATGAGTAAAAATAAGAAAAGATTTTTCCTATCCCTATGACTTATAAAAAATCATAATAACCATGCTCAACTCGGTGTTAACGATTCTGAAAAACATGCACCCGTTAGTTAAACTGTAATGTGTAACAAAGGAGCGCTTCATGGATAATCAAATAGCCCACTACGAAAAAAAATTGGCCTATGAATCTGACTCATGGGATCTATATGATGGCCTGTCAAATAGTAAAAACATTACCGTCATAGATGCCCGCTCTACAGAAGCCTACAATATGGAGCACATTCCCTCATCAATCAATATTCCTCATCGAACCATGTCAAAGGAATCAACCAAGGGGTTGGATAGAGAGGCTATGTATGTCACCTACTGCGATGGCATTGGCTGTAACGCCTCCACTAAAGGGGCTCTAAATATGGCACGGCTTGGATTTAAGGTAAAAGAGTTAATGGGTGGTCTCGATTGGTGGAAAAGAGATGGTTATGCCACAGAAGGAGCTAATGGTCAGAAAGGAAGAGCCGTTGTCTGCGGATGTTAGGCGCTACGATAATGAGAGGTTGTGAATTTTAAATGGGCAGTGATGCGCAGCTTGTCTGGGGTATGTTATTCGGTTCGATCGGACTTGGTTTTTTTATCTATGGCAAAAAACAGAGAGCTGTCGTACCGCTAATTATTGGTGTTTTACTGTTTATATTTCCCTATTTTATCTCTAATACATACATGCTGATAATTGTCGGTCTTATCTTAGTGGCAATACCCTATTTCGTAAGGCGTTGATAACAATTTCCAACGCTTTGGAGATACAGATAGCCCCTGTCAATATATGCTCACGGCTCTTTCGTTTATCTCCATCCAATTACAGAATTTTTTAACCCCTATTTTATAGACCCAATCGTTCATCTCGCTCTCCATGGAAACATCCGCACTTACACTCTTTATCGCAACTTTTTTTCTCGTTTCGGCAACTCCGGGCATGTGTATGACGCTCTCTATGAGCCTTGGCATGACCATCGGTTTGAGACGAACCCTATGGATGATGGGAGGTGAATTGGTTGGCGTTGGAATGGTGGTTATTTTTGCGGTCATCGGCGTAGCGACCTTTATGTTGCAATATCCCGATTTTTTCCAAATATTTAAATATATGGGCGGCGCCTATCTTGGTTATTTAGGATTACAACTCTGGACATCAAAAGGTCGATTAGCGATTTCTCACGGCGAGACTGAAGCACCTAGGGCAAGCCCGGCTGAGCTTGCCTATCAGGGTTTTATTACGGCTATTGCCAATCCAAAAGGGTGGGCCTTCTTTATCGCACTGCTCCCACCATTTATAGACCAACAACTCCCGCTGGCACCACAGATGTCGATACTTTTGAGTTTAATTTTGATCATAGAGTTCATCTGCTTGATACTCTACGCTGCCGGCGGAAAGGTGCTGAGTCACCTGCTACAAAAACGCGCTAACGTTAAATTAATCAATCGATTAGCGGGGCTTCTAATGCTATGCGTTGGATTATGGCTGGTTTTAGGCTAACCCACTTCGATGCGGAAAGCCTACTCTCAGCCATCAAATAATTTATGCCACTTGCTGATGAATATCTAGTTGCGGATAGGGTATTGAAATGCCCTGCTCATCAAATGCCAATTTGATATTTTCGTGGGTATCCGAGTAGATTGCCCAGTAATCGGCTGTTTTACACCATGGACGCACATTGAAGTTGACACTGCTATCTGCCAATTCACCAACGACAATGGACGCGGCAGGATCTTTTAATATCCGCTCATCGGCATCAAGAATACTTTGAATAAGGCTCTTGGCCTTTTTCAGATCATCGTCATAACCAATACCAAAGACCATATCTACGCGACGTGTTTCACGTTTAGAGTAGTTGGTTATTGTGCCGCCAAATATTTCACCATTAGGCACAATGATTTCACGATTGTCACCTGTACGCAGGGTTGTAGTGAATATATCAATGGTTTCGACCGTGCCGGTTACACCTGCGGCTTCTATAAAATCACCATCCTTGAAGGGGCGAAAAATAATCAACATAACCCCTGAAGCAAAATTTTGCAGTGTCCCCTGTAGAGCTAAACCAATCGCCAATCCTGCGGCACCGACTAAAGCGATAAGCGATGTCGTATCGACCCCAAGTTGATTCAACGAAGCGATAACGACAAATAGAAGCATCACTGATTTAATAATAGATGCTATAAAATTGACCAGCAAGGCATCTACTTTTGCCTTGAGCATTAATTTTTTTGTTACATTAATTAAAATTCCAATCACGATTTTACCAACAATAAATATCGCCAGTGCCATCACAATATTAATGCCCCATGGGATGATGTATGTATCTAGGAACTCTTGAGCATTGATATTTTCAAGCATAACTTACTCCTTACCATATAGTATTCAACTGTCCAGATGCTATACCATTTATAGAGCATAGTGATAGTAAAATAATGCTCTCGCTGGACTATTTAATGGATTGGTTAAACCACCTTATCTTCTCTTTCATTGGCATGGATTTGATCCAAAGTTCGATTGAATAATTGAAACCGAAACTTGACTCAATAGCTGCTGCCAATAATTCACCCATAAATATCGCTAGAGTATATATCGTGGTAGAGTAGGTACTCTTTTATAATAGTTGTTGCATGGCAATATATGCCGACTTTGTGCAATAGCATGGGCTATGTTCTCCATTGGAATTGATACAATTTATATAAAGATATCTTGATGATTCGACTCCCTATATTTTTATTTATAGCACTCTTTTTTCCTATGATATTAGAGGGCAGCCCTGTAATCGCAGCAGAGAAATCTGAGGAGATTATTGTCTGGAATCGACTGATCGACAATCCGGTCGCCTATCGCGTTTTAACCCTCGCCCTAGATCAGAGTGTGCCCGAGTTTGGTCCCTATCGTCTCACTTCCTCCACCCCCATGGAACAAGGACGGATGGTGGCCGAGCTTGAACACAACAATAGCATCCATGTGGCGAGCTTTGCCCCCAATGCAGAGCGTGAAAGCCGACTGCTGCCTGTCCGCATTCCAGTCACCAAAGGATTACTCGGTATCCGCGTATGTCTCATCCGTAAAGGGACTCAAGAGTTATTCAATGGTGTTCAATCCCTGGAGGAATGGCGCGAACGAGGGCTAACTATCGGTCAAGGAACCCACTGGCCTGACACCACAATCCTTGAGCACAACGGCCTCACTGTACGCAAAACAGCCAAGTACGAATCACTCTTTAAAATGCTTATCAGCAAGCGCTTCCACTGCTTTTCACGCAGCGTCTCAGAAGTATTACCTGAGCTAGACCGCTATGCTGAACAGGGAATAGAACTTGAACGTAACCTCGCGCTGGTCTATCGCTTACCCACCTTCTTTTTCGTTAGCCGTGATAATCCTCGTCTAGCCAGACGCTTGAATCGAGGGATGCAGTTAGCTCAGCAGGATGGAAGTTTTGACCGTCTGATCAACGAAAACTATGCGCCCCAGTTTAAACAGTTGGGATTAAGTCAGCGCACAGCGATCCCGCTCGACAATCCTCTGTTAAGTAATGAAACTCGCGCAATTGTTGATAATAAAGAGCTCTGGCTGGATCCCTTCCAAGAGTGAACAAAACTACCCATCACTCCTCTGGCGCAGTCTCAAGACTCGACTACCGAATCACCGTTTGGGTACTACTATTCAGTACGCTACTCACACTGGCCGCCACCGCAGTTCAGCTCACTTTCGACTATCAGGAAGAGTTGTCGAATGTTCGCCTGCATATTGACCAGGCACATCGCGGCAATGCCGAAGGCCTCGCCACCGGCTTGTGGGAACTCAACCGCCAGCAGTTGGATGCCCAAATCAAGGGAATGGTTCAACTACCTGACATCCGTTATGTCGAGATCCAGGCACAAGATATTGCTCCCATTAGCGCAGGAACCCCTGTAGATCACACCGCATCATCAGAAGATGTGATCACCAGCGAGTTTGAGCTTCGATATACCGTTGATGGAGTCTCTTCACTGCTGGGTACGCTACATATAGATGCCAATCTTAATGAGGTCTACCAACGGCTACGCGATCGGGCCGTGGTGGTGCTTACTTCTCAGGCAATCGTCATCTTTCTACTATCCGCCTTTCTGTTGCTGCTGGTACGACGAATGGTGACTCGATGGCTAATTATTATGGCTCGTTTCTTCAAACATGTAGACGATAGCAGTATCGGTGAGAAGCTGAATCTTTCTCGCAGCCATTATGGCGGCGATGATGAGATCGATCTACTGAGTGACTCCATCAACAAGACGATTACCAATCTGGCGAACTCACAAACCGCATTGCATCGTAGTCAGACCACTCTTGAGAGAAAGGTCGAGGAGCGTACTGCCGAGCTGATCCTTGCCAAGGATCAGGCAGAAGCGGCTACCCGCTCAAAAAGTGAATTTCTCGCCAACATGAGTCATGAGATCCGCACGCCAATGAATGCGGTGATCAATCTCTCTCGCCTGGCACTCCAGACCGAACTTAATGAACAGCAAAATGATTATATTGCGAAAGTGTTGCGTTCTGGTGAGAACCTGCTCGGTATTATTAATGACATACTCGACTTCTCAAAGATTGAAGCCGGCCAGTTAACGTTAGAGAACACCCCTTTTTCCTTCGAACAGCTAATTATCGATACCCGAGATGTGGTCGCACATCGTGCAGATGAGAAGAGTTTGAGCCTTATTTTTAATATGCCCACCCATCTTAATGATCAACTCATGGGAGATCGGCTACGCATCGCCCAAGTGCTCATTAACCTCATCAACAATGCAGTAAAATTTACAGAGCATGGCTCGGTGGAGGTCATCATTAAGTCGCAGCCTAAGGGTAACGACCTATGTAATATAGCGTTCAGCGTCAAAGATACCGGAATTGGGATAACGGCTGAACAGCAGGAACGTCTATTTACTGCCTTTGAGCAGGCCGATGGCTCTACCACCCGAAAATATGGCGGGACAGGTCTAGGGCTTACCATCAGTCGTCAACTGGTTGAGTTAATGGGGGGGACGTTGAAAGTAACGAGTGTCGCCGGCGAGGGAAGCTGTTTCAGTTTCAGTCTGGAACTGCCCATTAGTGATGAACAGCTGCCACACAACAAACAGACGCAAGCCCTGTCCGATACGCAGGAAGAGACGGTATCAATAGAGGAACGTCTTAACGCCATTCGTGGTGCGCGGGTACTACTGGTAGAAGATAATGATATCAATCAGATGATTGCTGAAGAGCTGCTACAGGTCGCTGGTCTGAAGGTAGAGATTGCTGATAATGGAGCAGAGGCTCTAAAACTATTGAAGCCAGATTACTTCGATCTGGTATTGATGGATCTACAAATGCCGGTGATGGATGGCTATGAGGCGACCCGACAGATCCGCGCTAACCAAAATTACAACAAGCTACCCATTGTTGCGATGACCGCTCATGCGCTGGTAGAGGAACGCGAAAAATGTCTAGCTACGGGAATGAATGACCACGTCGCTAAACCAATTGATATTGAAGCACTACATGCAGCACTGGTGCACTGGATTGAACCTTGTAACAACCCAATGTAACAGCACTGACAATAGATTATCTCTCTTAGAAGAGCCCTATTTAAAATATTTCCCTAACATCCTACCTAAAAGCCCCTTCTCTACAGGCTTATTGCAATAAGGTACGTAGTCCTGATCTTCATTTTTAATATGGTTACCCAACCAGACAACGAGCTCACCTGAAAGCTTACGGGCAACATCTTCACCGCCTTCATGCCGGCGCTGGTAAGCAGCGACATGATCAATAAAGGTGTCATGAACCTTTTTATGAGGTGCTGCCAATGGATAACCGTGCTGTCGATGGAGGTCTTCCTCAAAGGCAAAGTGGGAGATGGTGTAGTTAACTAACCCTGCAAGAACCTCGCCTACACCATCATGAT
>JAOTST010000253.1 GCA_029864785.1 Chromatiales bacterium
CGCCTTACCCCGGTGGCTCATCTTGTTCTTCTGCTCGGAACCCAACTCGGCAGCACTACACTGCTGCTCGGCAACCCAAAAGACCGGGTCATAACCAAAGCCATTTTCACCCTGCGCTGCCGTCAGAATAGAGCCCTCCCAACTGCCCTGACAGATAACCGGTGTGGGATCGCCACCGTGACGCATAAAGACCATCAGGCACTGAAAGCGTGCCATGCGCTGCGACTCGTCGACACCATCCAGTGCCACCAACAGCTTTTCAAGATTCTGCTGATCACTAGCACCCACTCCAGCATAGCGAGCCGAGTAGATCCCAGGAGCGCCCTTTAGATAATCAACCTCCAGACCGGAGTCGTCAGCAATCGCCGGTAGGCCGGTATGTTCGGCAGCGGCGCGTGCCTTGAGGATCGCATTTTCAACAAAGGTGAGTCCCGTCTCCTCAACCTCCTCGACCCCCAAATCACTCTGTGGAATGACCTCAAAGCCGGAGCCTGCCAGCATCTGATTGATCTCTCGAACCTTACCCTTGTTGCCACTCGCCAATACAATTTTTTGCATTACGCTACCCCTTCAGCAGACCCATTAAGCGCCTCAGCCTGATGTTTAATCAGATCGGTAATCCCCTTCCCTGCCAAATCAAGCATCGCATCGAGCTCTTCACGACGGAAAGCGTGCCCCTCTGCAGTTCCCTGTACCTCAATAAAGGCACCACCATCATTCATCACCACATTCATATCGGTCTCGGCATTGGAGTCCTCGGCATAGTCGAGATCGAGTACCGGAGTACCTTCAAAAATGCCCACAGAGATCGAGGCGATCTGACCGTGTAGAGGATTTTTCTTGATGCGTCGCTTTTTTAGCAGATGGTCAATCGCATCGGCCAACGCCACGAAGCCACCGGTAATTGATGCGGTACGCGTTCCACCATCGGCTTGAATGACATCACAATCCACGGTAATGGTGCGCTCGCCAAGTGCCTTCAAATCAACAACTGCTCTTAACGAACGCGCAATCAGGCGTTGAATCTCCATGGTGCGCCCACCCTGTTTCCCGCTGGTAGCCTCTCGGCGGGTTCGCATACCCGTCGCACGCGGTAGCATGCCATACTCCGCATTGATCCACCCCTCACCCTTACCTTTGAGAAAATGGGGGATCCGCTCTTCAACGGTTGCTGTACAGATCACCTTAGTATCACCAAATTCGATCAAGACCGAACCCTCAGCGTGTTTAGTGTAGTTACGGGTAATTTTGATGGCACGAAGCTCATCGGGCTGACGGCCACTGGGACGCATGGAGTCTCCTAATTATTTGAAATTATGAATAGAACGAAAATTGATTATTTATCAGAATCCAGTTCATCCTCATACTCAGCCATCACCTGCTGAATTTGATCGATGGCTGACTGAAGTTTTGCTTCACCACTCTCACTCTGCTTTTTTGAATTTAAAAGAGATTGCTGAATATGGCTACTGTGATTAACCTCATCCACTTTGAGAGTCATCACACTGACATTATCTGAATTTGGATAACTATTTTTTTCGGCCATTGAGGCCAGGCGTTCTGTCAGCTCACCCAGCGGAAGTTCATCAACTCTCATGTGCTCGGCAATATCATGATCATCAAACGAACCCCAAAGCCCATCTGAACAGAGCAGCGCAATATCGCCGGGCTCTGCAATCAGTTCGCTATGCTCCACCTCAGGCACATCATCCTGACACCCCACACAGCGAGTGATCTGGTTCAAATCAGGATGGTTTTGCCGCTGCTTCCGGGTGATTTTCCCCTTGCGATAGAGCTCCTCAACCTGTGAGTGATCGATGCTGCGAAAATGCACCTTCCCATCACGCAGTAGATAGAAGCGGCTATCACCCACATGGGCGCAGCTAATTCGGTCATCCTGAAGCAGCACCAAAACCACGGTGGTTCCCGGTGTCCGCTCCATATTCTCCTGCTCGGCCAACTCCAGAATCGAGTTATGAGCATTCTCAATAACCTTGCCGAGAAATGCCTGCTCATCCTCAATAAAACCGCCCGTCTCACGATAGAGGTGACGCGCCACATCAATCACAAGTTGGGCGGCAAACTCACCGTAAGGGCGTCCGCCCATTCCATCGGCAAGCACCATCAGCGCACCGCCCTCTCCCTCAATAATCTCAAAGCGATCCTGATTGTTGCTGCGATTTCCGAGGCGATTGGCCTGTGCACTATGAAATTTCATCAATCCTTTGATCCCCATGGCATCTTAATTTTTGTGTTGAGCGTATCGAAGACCGACTCGGTAAAACTGGGATTATCATCAACCGCCTCCTGATCCATCGCCTCCAGCAGTTGATCGACACTCTGTGGTCGCTGTGTTGGATCAACCTCCATCGCCCAGTCGATGGCCTGTAGCAATACCTGAGAATATTTTCGTCGAAACTCTTTAGCCGCTGGCTTCATCTTATCTTCCATGCGTCGCTCATCGGCAGGTGGGGGTGCACCGCCAGAGATGCATGCGCGCATCGTCGCCCCCATGGAGTAGATATCGCTCCACGGCCCTACATAACCGCCACGCTGCGCCTGCTCATAAGGTGAAAATCCTGGGGTCAATACCTGTCCGGGCTGGTATTGGCGAGTCTGCTTCATCTCGTGGACTGCGCCAAAATCGAGCAGCACTGGATCGGCTCCTGAACGCAGATAGATATTTCCCGGTTTGAGATCAAGATGTAGTAATCCACGCTCATGGATCATCTTCAGACCATCTAGCAATGCACGAAATACGGTCTGAATCAGGTCTTCACTAAGACCACCGGATCGACGAGAGATATACTCCTGTAGCGTGACTCCACGCTGGAAATCCATGACCATATAGACCGTACCATTGGCACGGAAAAAATTGGTTACATTAACGATATTATGGTGTTTGAGATCGGCTAGAAAATTGGCCTCCTGAAAGAAGAGGCGACGACCATGAGTGAAGGCATCACTATTCACATCAGGCTTAATCTGAACCGAACCATCCTCTGCCCGAAAGGCCAGCTTGCGCGGCATAAACTCCTTAATAACCACCTCATCACCACTCTCACCATCCACAGCAAGATAGACGATACTAAAACCGCCGCCACCCATTTTTTTAGTGAGGGTATAACGGTCTATCTTAAATCCGTTTGGAAGCTCATCCTTTGTGCTGTTGTCATTCATAGATAGCGCGCGGTGAACCTATATTTTGATACTAAATTGGACTGGCCGGTAATTAGGTTTAACATATCAAATTATTATACCTGAGCAGAGTCCGCAAAACATGATTAGAAGTATGACCGCATTTGCGCGTCAGGAGAGTAGCACTCCTGACGGAAGTATCACCCTAGA
>JAOTST010000252.1 GCA_029864785.1 Chromatiales bacterium
TGAGCTTCCCCCAATATAACGGATGGATTTAGTGAGAGGCATATCTCTCTTCGTATTCCACTGGGCTTAAATAGCCCAAATACGAATGACGTCTCCGTCTATTGTAAAAAATTTCAATGTACTCAAACAGGCTCTGTTTAGCCTCACTCTTTGTTCGATAGTCTTCGTGATCGACCATCTCTGTTTTCAGTGTACCAAAAAAGCTCTCTGCAACGGCATTGTCTAAGCATTCACCTTTACGGCTCATGCTACAGCGTAGGGTATTTTCCTTCATCAACCGTTGGTAGTCAGATGATGCGTAGGTGCTTCCCTGATCTGAATGCACAATAACATCCTTCACCTTGCCTCGACGCCATAGAGCCATGGTCAGGGCATCCTGAACGAGTTGTGCATTGTTCCTGTCGCTCATGGCCCATCCAATCACCTGACGTGAATAGAGTTCCAATACGATGGCTAGGTACAACCAACCCTGGCGTGTCGGTATGAAGGTGGTATCGGTAACCCACGCCTTATTCTTGTGTGGCATATCAAAACCCCGCTTGAGTAGATCGGGTGCTGGTTGCATTGTATTCTTTGAATCAGTGGTGATGACAAACTTCCTAGCCATTTTTGATTGGATCCCATTTTTCCGCATCAGTCTTGCAACCCGCTTAATCCCAACCTCTTCACCGGAGTCAATCAAATCCTTGTGTATTCGTGGTGAACCATAGATTTCACGACTTACTTTGTGAAAGACCTCAATTTTGCTTTTTAGCTGCCGGTTCTTCATTGAGCGGATGCTCTCCGGCCTTCCTACCCAGTCATAATAGCCACTCACTGAAACCTCTAATGCCTGACAAAGATAAATGATCTTATGTGCAACACGATTAGCTTTGATAAATGCGTACTTCACTTGAGTTCCCTGGCAAAGTACGCTGCGGCCTTTTTTAAGATCTCGACCTCCTCCTTCAGGCGTTCATTCTCTTGCCGAAGGGTTGAGACTTCACTCTGATCTTCCTTCTTAGGGCGGCCTCTACCAGTAAAGGCCTTCTCACCTTTGTTGGTGATCTGCTCTTTCCATTTGTAAAGCTGGTTTCTGCGGATACCGAGCTCTAAAGCAATTTCTGAGGCTGGCCTGTCGGATTCATCCATCAGACGTACAGCCTCTTGCTTGAACTCTCTTGTATATGTTGTGTATGGTTTTCTTTTTCTAGTCATTTGGACACTCCTATGGCGACATTGTCGCTGATTAAAAGTATCCGTTAAACTGGGGGAGGTTCAGAACGACCCTTATTAAAAAAGGAAAAACCGTTTTCTAGGATGAAGGTATACAGTTTTTCCGGGAGGACTATATATAAATCTATGCTGCCGCACCAAATAGCGCACGATAAGCCTTTTGATCTCTCTGGATTAACCGCTCATATATTCTTACCGTCCAAAGATCATCAGGGTGCCTACTTTCACGATCTAACTTCTGATAGCCCTGACTCAAGTCATCAAGTCTACGGCGAAGTTTATGTTTTACGGTTGGCTCAGCTGAGTACATATCCTTATCTCTACTATTTCTAAAAATGTGGATATAATTATCAGAAAGATCTGCTAAAAAATATGTAGGATGAACAGGTAAAATCTCATAAGAATGTGCCTACATTCTGTAACTACCTCATAATTTCAAATGCGGGAAGATCTAACGCATCGGTCTGTTCACGTAAGGTCAAGATATGTTCATCCCAATAATCACCGCCATTAAACCAGGGGAAATGACGAGGAAAGGCGGGATCCTTCCAGCGCCGAGCCAACCAATAGCTATAGTAGATAATCCGTAATGTCCTCAATGACTCAATCAAAGAGAGTTCACGAATATTGAAAGTGTAAAACTCCTCATAACCCTCTATCAACTCAACCAATTGTCTTTGCATTTCATTGCGATCACCTGAAAGTAGTAACCATATATCCTGCACTGCAGGCCCCATTTTACAATCATCCGTATCGACAATATGAATCTCATGATCGCGTTGTAAAATATTTCCGGGATGAAAATCTCCATGTAGACGAATCTCGTCGAACGGAGCCGCTTTTGAAAATCTATTCTCAATACGAGGTAAAATCTGCTCAACCAGATCACGATATTGTTGTTGATGAATTTTAGGAATAAATCCCTCTTCCAAAAGATATTGATAGGGCACCCTGACCATCTCATCAAGATTTATTCTACTGCGATGGCTAAATGGGCGAAGTGCACCCACGGCGTGCATCCTGCCAACGAGCCGTCCCAATCTAAAGAGAATATCGGGATCTTCAAGTGTTGGAAAGCGACCGCCAACTCGCGGATAAAGAGCAAAACGGAATCCTTGATAACTGAACAAGCTCTGCTGTTGATGACTCAATGGCGCAACCAGCGGAATCTCCTGCTGCTCTAACTCCTGTATAAACTGGTGCTCTTCAATAATAGCCTCATCAGCCAGCCTCCCAGGCCGGTAAAATTTGGCTATCAAAAAGTCACCACTCTGTAGCTCAACTTGATAGACCCTATTCTCATAGCTATTGAGAGCCAGCAGTGAACCCGTTAACTCAAATCCCTGAAATTCGATTGCGTTAAGCACAACATCGGGCAGTAGAGCATCATAGGGATGATCCAAGTGGTGATTAGTCATGGTTAAATTTCATGCTTCAAGGCCGTTCCGAACCAAAAGTCTGTACTCTTTTGTAAAAATTCATCGTAACGCATGTAGTGAGATCCATCACACGAGAAATTTAAGCCGATCATACCGTTGATAACATTAAGTGAACCAGCCCTAAGGTATACATTCTCATCTGCAAAGCGTAGCTCTCTAAACATCTCAAAAACCTGAGCAATCTGCTCTTGGGGAACGATGGCTCGTTCATGATAGATATGACGGGGATAACCCAACACAATGTTGGGATCTGTTAACTCTTCAATAGTGAGCAGACGGTAGGTAAAGGGATCTTCAACCAACCAGATCGTTGCCCTATTACTGGAAAAATGAAGTTTTCCGTGGAATATTCCATGCTCCACCATGAGCTCTGTCATTATGGGGAGCACCTGATCAAGATGCTGATCCATCAAACTCTCGCTGCGTTGCTGGAGAAATAAGGAGCCCCGAATTGCAGGATCTCCTTTCATCTGACGCCAATCATCACTCTCGTGATACATCTGCTCGGTATGTGGCAGCTCACGAAGGTCATAATCTGCACCAAGAAATCCAATGCGAGAGCCATCCTGATCACGTATAACCTGAATTGCAGTAATGGAGGGACGCTTCTTATTACGACTAATATAGGCATCCGAAAGCTTAAAATCGGTGACATCGACGATCCCCTGCATATAGGGTCGACTCATACGATTAC
>JAOTST010000254.1 GCA_029864785.1 Chromatiales bacterium
TATTATGAGGGAAGGTGTTTTATTTTTAGTGATCTCTTCGTGTTATTCGTGAGCTTTGTGGTAAGAGTGTTTTAATTAATCCTGATGGTTACAAACAGAATATATTTGAATGTCGCAACAGTCTAAGCAGTTTCTAAACACCACTTTTGATAGGGAGCATATCTGGCACCCCTACACCAGCATGGTTGACCCGTCACCGCTCTTTCCGGTGGTTGCTGCAAATGGTGTCTATCTGCAACTGGAGGATGGCCGACAACTGGTTGACGGAATGTCTTCGTGGTGGGCGGCAATCCACGGTTATAACCATCCAAAACTCAATAGTGCGATAAACAGACAACTGGAGTCGATGGCGCATGTGATGTTTGGTGGCCTGACCCATCAACCAGCGATTGAGCTTGCAGAGCGGCTTATTGAGATTACCGATGAGTCGCTGCAACACATTTTTTTTGCAGATTCCGGCTCAGTGGCGGTTGAGGTGGCGATTAAGATGGCGATCCAGTATTGGCACGCCAATGGCCGTCCTGAACGTCAGCGTCTACTAACGATCCGTAACGGTTATCACGGCGATACCTTTGGCGCGATGGCAGTCTGTGACCCAGTCAATGGTATGCATCAGATTTTTAAGGGGGTATTGCCTGAACACCTCTTTGCTAAAGCGCCCCAATGCCATCTAAGTGAGGTGGATGATGAGTCGCTGCAAGATATCGAACGGCTTATTCGAGAGAATCACAACGAGATAGCCGCAGTGATCCTAGAGCCGATTGTGCAGGGGGCGGGAGGGATGCGTTTTTATTCACCGCAATATCTACAGCGGGTACGTGAGTTGTGTGATGAGTATGAGTTGCTACTGATTATGGATGAGATCGCCACTGGCTTTGGACGTACCGGCACCCTGTTTGCTTATGAGCAGGCGGGGGTTGCTCCCGACATTCTCTGTCTCGGCAAGGCACTCACGGGGGGATATATGTCGCTCGCCGCCGTATTGACCAACAGGCGAATCGCCCACGGAATAGCCGGTGATGGTAGTGGCGTGCTGATGCATGGGCCGACCTTTATGGCCAATCCACTGGCTTGCAGTGTTGCTAGCGCATCGATTGATCTACTGCTCAACTCTCCGTGGCAGCAACAGGTCAACACGATTGAAGCGCAGCTTAAACGAGAGCTGGCTCCCTGTATCTCATGGGGTGCTGTAAAGGATGTGCGGATAAAGGGGGCGATTGGTGTGGTTGAACTCAAACAGCCTGTCGATATGGCGTGGATTCAGCCACGCCTTGTCGAGTTGGGTGTCTGGATTCGTCCCTTTGGAAAACTGCTCTACCTGATGCCACCGTTCATCATTGAGTCCGATGAGCTTTCGAAATTGACAATGGCCATCTGTACCGTGGTTGAGGAGTTATCCCAGAACTGAGCTACTCAGTCTCTTCTTCAATAATTTCGTAGTCGTGAGTTACATCAGCACCGCCACGAGCCAGCATCACTGCAGCGGAACAATATTTCTCTGCCGAAAGCTCAACGGCCTTTGCAACACGACCGTGGTTAAGTTTGTGACCGGTAACGATGAAGTGCATGTGAATTTTGGTGAAGATTTTGGGTTCACTATCGGCACGCTCGGCGCTTAACTCTGCAACACAGCCGCTAACGTGTAGACGCTGTTTCTTGAGGATATGCACCACATCAATACTGGAACAGCCACCCATACCAAGCAGCATCATCTCCATCGGGCGAACCCCTTCATTTTTGCCGCCGATTTCGGGGGGGCCATCCATAATGATCTGGTGACCACTGCCCGACTCACCAATAAATTTTGCATCACCGGCCCACTCTATTCGTGCTTTCATTCGTCTCTAATCCACTTGCTGTTGATAGTAGGGACGAGTATAACAGGGACAATAATGTTAAAAAAAGAGTAGATGAGGAATATTGGTGAATCAGAAAATAGTGATACCACAACCCAATCAGGCAATTGAGCGTTTTCTCAACCTTTGCCATCGGCATAGCTACCCTGCCAAAAGTACCATTATTACCATGGGTGATAAGCCAGATATTCTCTACTACATCATTAGCGGTTCAGTTTCCGTGGTGATCGAAGAGGAGGATGAGGAGCGAGAAATTGTCCTTGCCTATCTTAATGCAGGTGACTTTTTTGGTGAGATGGCGCTGTTTGATGATACCCAGACACGCAGTGCACGCGTCTATGCTCGAGCCGATTGTGAACTTGCTGAGATCAGCTATGAGCGTTTTCACCAACTCTCATCAGACCAGCCGGAGGTGCTGTTTCAACTTTCGGCACAGATGGCGACCAGATTACGGAAAACCAGTGCCAAGGTGGGAGATCTCGCCTTTCATGATGTGACCGGACGTATTGCCGCAACGCTTCTTGACCTTGCCAAGCAGCCCGATGCGATGACTCATCCTGATGGGATGCAGCTGAAGATAACCCGTCAGGAGATCGGCAAGATTGTGGGTTGTTCGCGTGAGATGGCGGGACGGGTTCTAAAGAATCTTGAAGAGCAGGGGCTTATTACCGCACATGGAAAAACAGTTGTTGTTTTTGGAACAAGGTAAGTAGAGTCAAAATTCACCACGAAGCTCGCGAAGGACACGAAGATGGAGTTTGATCAGTTGTCAAAACAGTTGATTGGTTTTGCGATTGATGTGCATCGAGAGCTAGGTCCTGGTTTGCTGGAGTCTACTTATGAAAAATGCCTTGCTCATGAGTTGAAGGTAAATAATATTGAATGTGTAACTCAAATGGGTCTGCCCGTTGAATATAAAGGACTTACTCTAGATTGCGGCTATCGTGTGGATTTAATGGTAGAAGGTCGCTTGATTGTTGAATTGAAGAGTGTAGATTCACTTCAACGGATTCATGAAGCTCAGCTATTAACCTATATGAAGCTTGCGCGAATCAAAACGGGGTTGCTTATCAATTTTAATTCCTAGAGCTGTTCACCACGAAAAACACGAAGATTAAAAGAGAGGTGAACGATGATCGTTGTTCATTTCGTGGATAGAATCTTTAGTTGCAAATACAGTATATCTTTAAAGCTTCGTGTTCTTTGTGAGCTTCGTGGTGGTCTTTTAATGACTATTTGAAAAGTTCGGCCAATTTTTCACCGGGTTCATCGGCACGCATAAAGGCTTCACCAACCAAAAAAGTATCGACATTGTGGCTGCGCATAAGCGCGACATCTTCTGCGGTGTGAATACCGCTTTCTGTCACTACAATGCGTCCTTTCGGGATCATCTTCAGCATATCAATCGTGGTCGCAAGTGAAGTTTCAAAGGTACGCAAATTGCGATTGTTGATTCCAACCAAGGGAAGGTTGAGAGGTAAAGCACGCCT
>JAOTST010000255.1 GCA_029864785.1 Chromatiales bacterium
GATGCCGAGTTTGAGAAGGTCAAACAGAGCGCCCATGTCAAAGAGGATGTGGGGCTTTCCGCCACCGACCTGATGGAGATCAGTGAACGGTTTCTAAGGGTGGTCGAGACGCAGACCGGCAATCCATTCCCTGAAGATCCCTATGAGCAGCTAGAGATCGCCATTAAAGCGGTCTTTAACTCATGGAAAGGCAAACGTGCGGTCGATTACAGACGTGAATTTCATATCACCCCCGAGATGGCCAACGGTACAGCGGTCAATGTGCAGACTATGGTCTTCGGTAACCGAGGCAACGACTCGGCAACAGGTGTCGCCTTTACCCGTAATCCCGGAACCGGCGAAAACAGACTCTTTGGTGAGTACCTGATCAACGCACAGGGTGAAGATGTCGTTGCCGGTATTCGCACACCCAAACCGATCGATCAGCTGGCTCACGAGATGCCCGAGATGGCGGTTCAACTCGAAAAGCTGCGTCAGGATCTGGAGAGCCACTATCACGAGATACAAGATTTCGAGTTCACCATTGAGCGTGATGTTCTCTACTGTCTACAGACCCGTAATGGCAAGATGAATGCTGTCGCGATGGTGCGCAGCTCGGTCGAGATGGAGAAGGAGGGACTCATCACTCGTGATCAGGCGCTGCTGCGTATCGATCCACAACATCTTGAACAGATGCTCTACCCGCGCCTCGATCCAACCTTTAGGGCTGAACCACTGGCCACAGGTCTGCCGGCCTCGCCGGGAGCCGCCTATGGTCATGTGGTCTTTGATGCCGATCGTGCCGAACAGCTTGGTAAGGTTGGGGGACAGAAAGTGATTCTGTTGCGAGAGGAGACCAAGCCGGAGGACATTCACGGTTTCTTTGCATCTGAAGGGATTTTGACCAGTCGTGGGGGTAAAACTTCCCACGCCGCGGTGGTTGCTCGCGGTATGGGCAAACCTTGCGTTGCCGGTGCCGAGGGGATAACGGTTGATGTGATGCGCCGCGAGGCCTTTGTGGGAGACACGGTGATTAGAGAGGGAGATATCATCACTCTTGATGGCAGTAGTGGTCGGGTCTACCTCGGTGAACTCCCTACCGTTGAACCTGAATTTACCACTGAACTCAACACCCTGTTGGGCTGGGCTGATGACGTTGCTTATCTGCGGGTGATGGCCAACGCCGATACGGCGCACGATGCGTTAAGAGCGATAAAATTTGGCGCGCAGGGAATTGGTCTCTGTCGTACCGAGCGAATGTTCAACGATGTCGAGCGCCTGCCGATTGTCATCGATATGATCGTTGCCGAAGATGAGGAGCAGCGACAGAGTGCCCTCAACAGACTACTACCGATTCAGCGCTCTGATTTTCAGGATATCTTCGAGGCGATGGCACCTCGTCCGGTGACCATCCGTCTGCTTGATCCTCCTATTCATGAGTTCCTTCCTTCTGAGCGTCAGCTACTTGATGATATCGACAAGCTTGAGGCGTTAAGTATTTCTGCCTCGGGTATGGAGGTACTCGCTAACAGTATCAGCCTGATCCATGACCCGAAGAAGGCGGCTCAGGAGTCGTCATCAATGCGCGACTTTGTCGACACCCGGCTGGTCGAAGAGGCGATCATCAAAAAGCGTTCAATGCTGACCAAGGTACGGGCGCTTACCGAGACCAATCCCATGCTGGGACATCGTGGTGTACGCCTTGGTATCACCTTCCCTGAAATCTACATCATGCAGATCCGAGCGGTGCTTGAGGCGTCGGCAGAGTGTGGCAAAAAGGGAATTGAGGTTCATCCACAGATTATGATTCCACAGGTCTGCACCGCCGAGGAGCTGAGATTTGTAAAACACTATGTTGATGAGGTGCGAGAAGAGGTCGAGAGCGCGTACAGTGCCAAGGTCAACTTCCGCTTCGGTACGATGATCGAAGTAGTGCGTGCCTGTATGCGTGCCGACTCGCTGGCCGAAGAGGCGGAGTTCTTCTCATTTGGCACCAACGACCTGACTCAAGCAGCCTTCTCCTTCTCACGTGAAGATGCTGAGAATAAATTCCTGCCGATGTATAACGAGAACGGTATTTTGCAAGATAATCCATTTGAAGTGCTCGACAGAAAAGGCGTTGGCAAATTGATGGAGCTGGCCGTGCAGTGGGGACGTGATGTGAAACCTGATCTAAGTGTGGGGATTTGCGGTGAACATGGCGGTCATCCTGAATCAATCGCCTTTTGCCAGAAGGTGGGACTTAACTATGTCTCCTGTTCGGCTCCCAGAGTACCGGTTGCAAGATTGGCTGCAGCGCATGCGAAATTGTTAGCCGATTAGTTCTGAGATGGGATCAATGAGAGGTTAGTTTGTCGACAGCCGGTTTTTTATGGCGTTATCTAAGAGGCGGATTACGAATATTAACCGGGAACGGATAGTAGGCTGCTCTACAACCTGCGCGGAAGATATCTCTATTGTGTGCTCTTTATTTTTAGCGTGTGAATTATGTGATTGTTGTCGTTTGGCGCGCTGTTCTAATTGAGCATCACGTTGGGCAATTAAACGATCCCAATGGTCGAGATCTATCGGCATGCCTGATGAGTGGTTTATAGACTGTGGGCGGATAGTTTTAGCGCTATAGTGCGGGGTGCTGCACATTGTCTTGCTCCGAAATAGTGGTGAGATATTTATTAGACGCACAAAGTAACAAAACCTTACACTCTATTTGATTTAAAATGGCGTGAAGCAATACAGCTTAATATTCATAACAGTAAAAAAACAGATTGAAGATATAATAGACCGGTATTACCGAATAGTTGAATGACGTCCTGAACCGTAAAATGATCCCTATAGAATCCCTGACCACCTTTATTATCGCTTCCATTCTTTTGGCGCTGGTTCCTGGACCGGATAATCTATTTGTATTGGCTCAGTCGGCACTTTATGGACGTAAAGCCGGTATTTTTATCACATTGGGTCTATGTACAGGTCTTGTGCTTCATACTTCTGCGGTTGTCTTGGGTGTTGCCGCACTATTTAAAACATCCCCTGTCGCTTTTTCAGTACTGAAAATAGCGGGCGCCATCTATCTGCTCTATCTTGCATGGCACGCATTCAAAGCCTCCTCAATGAGTGTTCAAAAACGTAGGTCTAAGGTGTTAACAGGGGTGCAACTCTATCGAAGAGGGATTGTGATGAATGTGACAAACCCAAAGATATCGATCTTTTTTCTCGCCTTTCTTCCGCAATTTGTGGTTTCGAATAGTGGTTCAATTGCACAACAAATATTTCTTCTAGGCGCTATTTTTATCTTGATTACGTTCACGGTGTTTGGCGTGGTGGCACTATTGGCAGGATCTTTAGGGACATGGCTTAACCATTCA
>JAOTST010000256.1 GCA_029864785.1 Chromatiales bacterium
TCCTGATCCATCTTATCTTGCATCAGGTGCATACGCGCAACGACAACAATATCATTCAGGTTCATCTCATCACTGCCCGAGTCGTACGCAGGTTGTCCACTCAATTCGGGAACATGAATATATTCTGGATCAAATTGCCACTTTTCCAGCAACATCGTCCCCAACTTGCCTTGAAAACCGGAGACGATCTGATTAAGCACCTTCGGTTCAATGTCGACATCGGGATATTGCAAAACATAGTTCAGCAGCGGCAACACACAGATGTTATGAATCAACCCCGCGAGCATCGCCTTATCGGGACGTACACCGACGGTAACAGAGGCCAGCACATGACTGAGAGCCCCGACTCGGCAACTCTGCTGCCACGCCTGTTTGACTAATTTTTGTGCCTTGGGATTTTTTTTAAACGAGTAGGCGTTACGCAATACGATCCCTGTCACCAAGTTTTGAATCACCGATATCCCCAGACGCGAAATAGCCGCCTGACAATCGTTTACCGGCTGCTGTCCGGCATACATTGCGCTGTTGGAGATACGTATCACCCGTGCCGCCAGAGCCGGGTCAAGATACATCATCTTGCCCACTTCGGCGGCGGAATTATCCTTCTCATAGAGTGACTGACGAATTTTAAAGAGCAGATTGGGCATGCTCGGGAGTTCTATCTCACCTGACTTAAAGGCCTTGGACAGCTCCTGCTTTAGATGTACTAGATCAAATTCCATTTTAATGATGCGCTCTGTCTAGAAGGGCATTCCCGTTCCAGAAGGCATTTTTCCCTTCATTTGACGCATCATCTTGGCCATTCCGCCGCCTTTCATCTTCTTCATCATCTTCTGCATCTGGGCAAATTGTTTGAGCAGGCGATTTACATCTTGAATCTGAGTACCGGATCCCGCCGCGATTCTCTTTTTACGCGATCCCTTAATCAGCTTCGGATGGGTACGTTCACCGGGGGTCATCGAGTTGATAATCGCCTCCATCTTTCCAAACTCGCCATTATTCATCTGATTTTTGGCGGCCTCAGGAATCTGCCCCATACCGGGTAGCTTATCCATGAGTGAGCCGATGCCGCCCATATTTGTGAGCTGCTGAAGCTGGTCTCTAAAGTCGACCAGATCGAACCCCTTCCCTTTTTTCAGTTTGGTCGCAAGCTGTTGCGCCTTTTTGTGGTCAACCTTGCGCTCCACCTCTTCAACCAGTGAGAGCACATCACCCATATCGAGGATACGTGAGGCGAGACGATCAGGGTGAAATGGCTCGAGTGCATCGCTCTTTTCACCAATACCGAGGAACTTGATCGGCTTACCTGTAATATGGCGTACAGAGAGCGCAGCCCCGCCACGCGCATCACCGTCAGTTTTGGTGAGAATAACACCCGTCAACGGTAGCGCATCACCAAAGGCCTTAGCGGTGTTGGCCGCATCCTGACCGGTCATGCTATCAACCACAAACAGCGTCTCAACCGGATTGATCGCCGCATGAACTTGCTGGATCTCCTCCATCATATCGGCATCAATATGGAGACGACCGGCTGTATCGACGATGACAACATCGATATGGTGCTTTTTGGCGTAATCTACCGCAGCATCCGCAATAGTCACAGGTTTCTGTTCTGTTGTGCTGGGGAAAAATTCGACCTCCACCTCTTTGGCGAGGGTCTTGAGCTGCTCAATCGCCGCAGGGCGATAGACGTCGACACTGACTACCAGTACCGATTTTTTACTACGCTCTCGCAGCCAGCGGGCGAGTTTCGCCACGCTGGTTGTTTTACCTGCCCCCTGAAGACCCGCCACCAGAACTACTGCGGGGGGCTGAGCGGCCAGATTAAGCTCTGAGTTGGCACTCCCCATCAGCTCGATCAGCTCTTCATGTACCACTTTGATCAGCGCTTGCCCCGGTGTCAGGCTATCAATAACCTCCGTCCCGACCGCCCGTTCTTTAATCTGATCAACAAAAGCACGTACAACCGGTAGGGCGACATCCGCCTCTAGCAGGGCCATACGCACCTCGCGCAGGGTGTCCTTGATATTGGATTCGCTCAGGCGTCCCGTGCCTCGCAGGTTTTTAAGGGTCGATGAGAGGCGTTGGGTTAAGTTATCAAACACGTTATTTCTCGCAGTGAAAAAGGGAGAGTTGTTCTATTTTTGTAGGGATACGATGTACCGAGAATATACCGGTGACAACGTAACGCTGAAGGTGCAAATTATAACGTAAAGCGCTGTCCGGCATGCAACTGATGTAGAGAGCGATCCGTGATTAATTCGCTACACTCTTTAAAGATCTGCTCTGCCTCACCCGGCTTGGCATGGGTGAGATAGATCTCCGTTTGGTGGTTTAGCTTTTTGAGATCATCGGCAAGATTTTTAGGGCAGTAGTGCTTTGATTTTTTGCATAGCTCTAATTCATTATTAGTGAAGGCGGTCTCAACGATCAGCATATCGATCTTTTTGAGCTCATTAAGAGCACTCCAAAGGGTATCGTTGGTCGTGGTGTCGCCACTAAAGGCAAAACAACCACTCGGTGCAGAGACAATATAGGCGACTGTCGGCACGATATGGTTAACGGCCACCGCTTTAAAATTGATTTCTCCTAACTGGATGCTCTCCCCCGCCTCGATCACGTCATAGACAACCACCGGATTCTCTGCCGATGGTAAAACAGTGAAGTCTGGCCAAATAATTCCATTAAACAGATGCTCATGGATCGCCTCCAGCGCCACGGCAGAACCGTGCAATACAACCGGTTCGGTGACCGAATCGAAGATCGAGTCCAGCAATAGAGGGATACAGTGAATATGATCCAGATGGCTGTGGGTAATGAATACGTGACGAATCTTACGCATTTCATCCAGCGTGAGATCACCTACGCCACTTCCTGCATCGACTAGGGTGTCGTTACCAACCATGAAGGAGGTAGTTCTATTGCCAAAGCTTACTCCACCACTACATCCCAGAACGCGTATATCCATCTATTCTCTCAGTTCTGTCGCTCACCATGCGACAGGTAGGAAATTTGTTGTGTCGATCAATATTAATTAACACACTATTATTTTCGCAAAAGTAACCTTAATATTAATAAACATCAAGCAGTTAGCCTCTGTTTTTATGAAATAGCGCTCACTTTTAACCAATCGACTAAATTCATCTCTATTTTTAGCTACAACGCTTTCGTAAACTATGCGATCATTTGTCGGCTTAGCCCTCCTTAAAATTTGGAATTGAGATGGTCACGATTACACTTCTGCTTTATCTCATCGCAACCGCACTCCTGTTTGCGAGAGTCCGTATTGCCTCATCAAGCCCCCTTCAGCTTCCATTAAAGCGCATCGCTTTAGCGATT
>JAOTST010000027.1 GCA_029864785.1 Chromatiales bacterium
AAAAAAACGTCTAAAAGATCGTTGGAACCGCGCACGTAACACGCCATATTTCCAGGATATTAATATCAAGAAATTTACCCAACAGTTACAACAAAACATACTCCCATTTATTAGCGCCCCGGCAAAACTTTTTTATGACCTGCCCGAAAAAATAACTCATACAGGGCAATCTAGCGATATACCATTTGGTGCTCATATTCGCCCAATTATTAATGATGCAACATCCGAGATTATTATCGTATCACCCTACTTCATACCCGGTGATGATGGCGTAAATTGGCTCAGTAAGTGTGCAAATAATCATGTCAGCATAAAAATACTCACGAATTCACTCGCAACGACTGATGTAATTGCAGTTCATGCCGGGTACCAGCGATACCGTCCAGCATTGCTAGTTTCTGGAATTAAATTATTTGAGCTAAAACCAGATGCCCACACCCGCTTCGCCAAAGCGCGAAATTTTCTAAAAGGATTACAGCGAGTCAGTCTGCATGCCAAATACATCGTCGTTGATAAACGATGGGTCTATACCGGATCGGCCAATCTTGATCCACGTTCTCGCAGACTCAACACTGAAATTGGCGTCCTGATCGATAGTCCAGAGCTTGCCCAATCGATAATTAGCCTCTTCGAACAGACAACTCAAATAGAAAATAGCTACAAATTATTTTTAAGAGATGATTTGCTACTTTGGAGTAGTTGCGAGGATGGAAAAAAGGTGGAATATAGTCACGATCCAAAGGCAAGAATTTGGAAACGAATCGTTGTTCGACTTATGGCGTTACTACCTGCTGAAAATTTATTGTAACCAAGCTAGATAGGCTAACGATTTAAATCGTCCAGCGTCTTAAACTCATAGATCTCGTAGGCAGGCTCCTCATAGGGGTGCGCCGCAATCAACGCTACCACCGCCTGTTTAATATGCGCCTCATCACACACCATCTCTACTTTATATTCATCAACAGTTTCAACCAGCATCTGCTCACCAATAAAGGGGGCACTTCCCTCAAGCGCACGAAATTGTCCCTCTCCCAATATCTGCCATGAACAGCTGTCATAATTCTTGTACCGGCCAGCTCCTGCAGAAAAAAGTGCATCCTTTACTATTTCAAGATGGGATTTTGGAATATAGACCGATATCTTATACATTAATTAATCTCCAAAATATTTGGGGTATTTTTTCTAACACTCAGATATATTTTCTTAATATCCTAGTTATAAAATACCTATTTGATCAATATTATCAAATAATTCAGTCATTTTTTCTTTGAGAATTTTAAGGTTTTCTGAAAAATCACTCGTGCCACTCTTTATATCTTCCTCAATACGCAGTGCGATCTCATGAATTTCATTTGCGCCAATATTTCCGGCAACACCTTTAAGACTATGGGCATGCTCTAGAGCCAATTTAAAGTCATCACAATCAAGTGCATCCTTAATCTGATTTACAGATTCCGAGTTACTCTGTTTGAATGTGGCAAGTACTGTCATAGCAAGTTCTTTATTGCCCCCAACACGCGATAGCAACTCATTCATATTCAAACCCTCAATATGAGTAGTTTGTTGAACAACCGATTTAAGAGTTGGTTTTGACTCTGGACTATTTATGGGTCTAACCCACCGCAGTAGTTCTGCTCCCAACTGTTCAATGTCAATGGGTTTAGATACATAACCATTCATACCAGCCGTCAAACATCTATCTTTTACATCGCCCATCGCATCTGCCGTCATGGCAATAATGGGCAGATCCGAGGCAGGCTTTATCTTTCTAATCGCTATGGTTGCATCAAAGCCGTCCATCACGGGCATTTGTAGATCCATTAAAACAAGATCAAAATGATGCCTGTTAACCTGCTCAACAGCCTCTGCACCTTGATTGGCTTTCGAAATATTTAAACCAGCTCTTTCTAAAATCTCTGAAGCGATTATTAAGTTGACCTCATTATCATCGACCAGCAAAATCTCTGCCCCACGAATAGTCGATAGTTTCTCTTCCAAACCTACATTTGAAGGAACTTCGACATGACTTCGGACAACATCAGATGGGATTATTTTAAAGGGAAGAGTAAATATAAATGTTGAACCTTCACCATAACTGCTTTCTACCCGAATATCTCCCCCCATAAGATCAACTAACTGTTTGCTAATAACAAGTCCAAGACCTGTACCGCCATACTGACGGGTAGTAGAGCTATCGGCTTGAGAGAATGATTGGAAAAGTCTGGATTGCTGCTCATTGGTTATGCCTATACCGGTATCTGAAATGCTAAATTCAAGAACAGTAGAACCTTCATCCTTATCCGACTCTTGAATAGCAATAACCACTTCACCTTCATCGGTAAATTTAATTGCATTGCTAATTAAGTTAATTAGAACCTGACGAAGTCTAAGTACATCTCCAATTAAATGGTGGGACATATATTGAGGAGATTCATATCTAATATTTAATCCTTTTTCACCAGCAGAAAGACCCATTATATTTATCAGATCATCCATGAGGTTGTTTAGATTAAATTGTTCATTTTCTGTCTCTAGCTTACCCGCCTCAATTTTTGAAAAGTCGAGTATGTCGTTAATTAGACCTAGCAGGTTTTTTCCTGAACGCTCTACTTTCTCAATAAAATCACGCTGCTGCGGCTCCAATTTACCTTGAAGAACCAAATAACTAAGGTTGATAATCGCATTCATTGGCGTACGAATCTCATGACTCATATTGGCTAAAAATTCTGATTTAGATCGATTAGCTAACTCAGCTTTTTTCATCGCACCATGCAAGTCAGACTCAATCTGTTTTCTATCGGTAATTTCTTGATACGTTCCTAATATCCCAACAATTTTATCGTCTCCATCACGAAGTGGAATTTTATTTGTTTCCAGCCAAAAATTTTTACCTTCTGCGTTTGTTTGAGGCTCTTCATAATGGAGTCTATCCTCCCCAGACTCCATAACTTTAAAATCATCCGCTCGATACAATTCAGCCTGATCCTGCCAAACCATATCAAAATCATTTTTACCAATAATTAATTTAGGATCATCCAACGCAGCATCCTGCGCAAATAGACGATTACATCCCAGATAGACTCCTTCCCTATCTTTCCAAAATACTCGGCTGGGGATTGTATCCAGAATGGTGAGCAACATTCGTCGCGATTCATCCAAATCTTTTTCAGCTTGAACCCTTTCGGTAATATCGTGCACGAGCGAAGTAACCCCAATTGTTTCACCATTATCATTAACTAGTGGCGTGTTATACCATTCACAATCGATGATTTTTCCATCCTTGGTAATATTTTTATTACTGTTTCTCTCTCCTCCCTCTTGCTGTAGCAGTGACTCCCAAACGGGGGCAACCTGTGCCTGCATCTCCTTAGAAATAATGAGTCCTATTGCATGACAACCAATCGCTTCATTGCGACTAAAACCAAAAATATTTTCTGCCGCCGGATTCCATTCCATTACTTTGAAATTTGTATCCCATTCGATGATCCCCAATGGCGTTTGTTCAACATGGAGTCGTAGTCGCTGCTGCGAAAGAAGCAGCTCATTTTTTGCCTTCTCATTTCTGGTAGTATCTGAAACATACCCAAGAAAATGGGTCGCATTCCCCTTAGAATTTCTGATGATGGTCGTGTGATCATTGAGCCATATAACATGCCCATCTTCATGCATGATTCGATAAGGAGTGTGTTCGAAATAGTCTCTGCCTTCAGTATCAGCAGCAGACACCTCTGAAGCAACAAGCTCCACATCCTCTTTATGGATAATATTGGCATAAGAGACCTCCCCAGAGACAAATTCTTCTGATGAATAACCAAGTATATCCTTCACATTTTCAGAGACATATTCAATGGGCCATCCCGCCGCATTTTTCCACTTAAAGATCACCAGAGGTCCACCTACAAAAAGATTTTGTTCCTCTTTTAACTGCCTCTCAATCTCTCTCCTCTCTTGAATATCCTGCGCAAGCTGAGCTGTTCGATCAATAACCTTAGCCTCAAGAGAAGCAACAAATATTCGATGGGTTAGATAATGCTCCATCAACCCCACCGGAGTTACAACAGCATTGAGATGGTTTTGTTGAACATTCGCCGTTGGATCGCTATTTGCAACAAAAACAATACCGTGCAACTGCTCATCAATGTAAATAGGCAACAGATAACCATCGAGGAATCCCTCTCGCTCTGGAAGAAAAGGGATAACTTCCAATGGCGTTGATGGGATATCGATATACCCATCCATGCTTTCAATCTGACCTAAAAGCTCTGCCGTAAAAGGAAACCGCGCCCCCTCTAAAAGGCTCTTCTGACCAATTGCATAACAGCTAGCAACATGGAGTTCTTCCCCATCTTTTTTCAAATAGGCCGCAAGCTTCAATCGATGATAGGTCACAATGTTCTCGACTGCAGTGTGAATAACCCCCTCTTCACTCTGCTCTCGCTCAAGTTTTTCTGAAATAATGCGAGCATGAAGCGACTGCTCAGCCTCTTCTGCTAAATATCTGTTTTCAATTTTCAGATCGATTATCTGCTGTTCTAAATCAGCAATTTGCTGTCGTTCTTCTCTCATCTACAGCTCTTTTTCTTCAAGAAAGAAATCGGATAAAAGCTTAAAAAGCTGCTCCGGTTCATCTAGCTGAATAAAATGACCTCCCGTTGTTATATGCGCAAGTCGAGCATTGGGGATGTCTTCGGCTAGTTTTTCCGTAATCTCTCGACTTAGATAAGCATCAGCATCACCACGGATGACCAAGGAAGAGAGCTTTAACTGGCGCAACTGCCCCGTAATGTCGGTAAGAAGCCGATTATTAATTGCCTTAATCAAGCGCACAAAGCCATCTCTACCCGCCTGACTCTGTAGTGGCTCCCAAAATTTTCCCATTAAATCATCAGTAAGCCGCTCTTTATAAAACAGTGCTCGCCTAATAACCATTCGTAACATATGGGGATTCATAATAGAGGCCGTGAGACTCCGAATCACCGGTAGACGCATCAATGTAATAGGTTGAACCGGCCAATAGTCATATCCAACGGGATTGATAAGAGTGAGATCAATCAGCTGTTCTGGACGTGTGACCGCCATAATTTGAACAATACCGCCACCAAGATCATGACCAACCAGATGCAGGGGTGCTAGTTTTAGTTTATCGATGAACTTCATCAAAATCTCGGCTTGGGCAGCAATAGAGTAGTCGACATCCAGCGGCTTATCGGATTCACCACAACCCAAAAGATCGATAGCGATTACATCAAATTTCTCGGCAAGGAGCTCAGCGATGCCATCCCACAGAAACGAGTGACTGGCCACACCATGAACCAAAAGCACCGGAGCACCATGACCTTTTCTGTGGTAGGCAATATGGTGCCCATCAACTTCGGTAAATTGGGTATTCATTCTTCAATACTAGCGTTATCAAAAACCATTTTAAACCTGTTATTACCAAAAAAATCGCCTATAACCATGTTGTTTTTCAGGACTTTTTATCTTTAGTGCTTATACTCATAAGATGACAAAACAATCGGCAACACCGTTAGAATTACAAAAAATTCTCATTGACCACTTGCAGAATCGCCACTGCTTTGATCACGAAATTCTCCAGTTCCAGATTATTGAGACGCATATCTCATGGGTAGTGCTCACCGGTCACTACGCATACAAGATAAAGAAATCCATCAATTTTGGATTTCTAGACTACTCTACGCTTGAGAAGCGCAAGACTCAGTGTGAAAAGGAGCTACGCCTTAACCGTCGCACTTCACCTGAAATTTATATTGAGGTGGTAAGTGTTGGTGGAACGGTCACAAAACCCTTGATTAGCAGCAAACCAACTCTAGAGTATCTGCTAAAAATGCACCAGTTTCCTCAACACTCTCTGCTCTCTCACATTGTCATCACGCAAAAATTTTGCGATCAGCATGCTATTTCACTAGCGCAAATATTGGCCCAATTTCATTCCAAAATAGAGATTGCGTCATCTCATTCTGTATATGGGGATTCCTCTCAGATTATCACCCCAATCCGAGAAAATTTTTCACAGATCAGGGCTCATATTGACAATCCACAACTATTGGAACGTCTTCTAAAAATTGAAATTAAAACTGAGCAGCAATTTCAATATTTAGCGCCCTATTTTATCGAACGCAAACAGAACGGATATATCCGCGATTGTCATGGCGATCTCCACCTCAACAATATTTTTCTGGTTAATGAACAGCCACGGCTATTTGACTGCATCGAGTTTAATCCAGCCCTCCGCATTATTGATGTGATGAGTGAGTTAGCCTTTCTGGTCATGGATCTTGAAGAGCATGGTGAAACACTGCGTGCAAACCTGCTGCTTAATCGTTATTTAGAGATCAGTGGTGACTATGAAGGGGTTCGCCTACTGCCTTTTTACCTCTGTTACCGAGCGATGGTGCGTGCCAAAGTAACCATTCTTCAACTCAAACAGAGTGACATTGTCACCACACCAAATATTACAACTCCTGATGAATTTAACCGTTATATCAACATGGCCGAATGCTATTCGGTGCAGCAAGATCCCCAAATAATTATTACCCACGGCCTATCGGGTTCTGGTAAGACCACTATAACAACCAAGCTGATGCAGCAGCTTGGCGCAATCCGCATCCGTTCTGATATTGAACGTAAGCGGCTTCATGGTCTGACCCCTGATGAAGAGAGCGGTTTACTAAATATCTACACCGATAGTGCAAGTCTACGTACCTACCAACAACTCGCCAAACAGGCGTCTGCCATTATTGCCGGCAATTATCCGGTTATTATCGACGCCACATTCCTTAAACAGAGTGAACGAGAACGTTTCCATATTTTGGCCGAAGAGCTCAAGGTTTCCTTTACCATCCTTGCTATTGAGGCTCCTGTCGAAACACTCCAAAAACGCATAAAAGAACGAATCATCTCAGGCAAGGATGCCTCTGAGGCTGATCTGAACGTCTTGAAATGGCAGCAAAAACACTGCCAACCACTCAGTAAAAATGAGCGCCCGCACACAATCACGATCAATAGCGAATCGACTTCATCTGTTGAGGCCGCCTACAACCAACTATCGACGACTACCTAGTACTGGCTCAATCACCAATCAGCGATAACTTTCACCGCCCATACAACACCGCACCAAAATAGTGCGTAAATACCCCTATTCATTGAAACTATACTTCAAGCCTCATTTGGCGCTATAGTCTCCGCCCGCGTATCTATTACTTCAAAAATTCGAGCCATGGTTTCAGAAAAACCCATCAAAAAACTACTCATTGCCAATCGTAGCGAGATCGCTATTCGCATCTTTCGAACCGCGAAGGAGCTCGACATTGATACGGTTGCTATCTATACCCATGAAGATCGCTATGCACTGCATCGCTTTAAGGCCGACGAGGCCTATCAAATTGGTCCCGAAGGAGAGCCGATAAAATCCTATCTCGATATCGATGGCATTATCGCTATCGCCCTGGATCACGAGGTCGATGCGATCCACTCCGGTTACGGATTCCTTGCAGAGAACCCCGCATTTGCTAAAGCGTGTGCCGATAACAATATTATATTCATTGGCCCTTCCGTCGATGCTCTTGAACAGTTAGGCGATAAGACCAGTGCCCGCGAGATCGCAGCCAAAGCGGGGATCCCTGTCTCTTCCGGTTCCAGCCGAGCCATTGAGACTCCCGAGGCGGGGCTGGAACTATCCACCACACTTGGGTATCCGGTCATCCTCAAGGCCTCTCATGGCGGTGGGGGGCGCGGTATGCGCATCGTCCGACGCGCCGAAGATTTTATTAGCACCTTCGAAGAGGCTCAGAGCGAATCACTCAGCGCCTTCGGCAGCCCCGATATTTTTGTCGAAAAATTCGTCGAACATGCACGTCATATTGAGGTGCAGATCATGGGGGATCAACACGACAATCTAGTACACCTCTATGAACGCGACTGCTCGGTGCAACGTCGCTACCAGAAGGTGGTAGAGATCGCCCCCGCGCCACAACTTGACTCTAAACTTCAACACACCATCCACAAGGCGGCGCTCGCAATTGGACACGAAGTCGGTTATTCAAATGCCGGCACGGTCGAGTTTCTTGTTGATGCCAACACAGACCAGTTCTTCTTTATCGAAGTCAATCCACGCATACAGGTGGAACATACCGTCACCGAGGAGGTGACTGGCTTTGATCTCATAAAGTGCCAAATTCTTGCCGCAAAGGGATTACCTCTCTCATCTGAGGAGATTGGTCTGGGCAATCAGGAGGACATCCACACCAACGGCTTTGCGCTGCAATGTCGTATCACCACCGAAGATCCAACCAACAACTTTATGCCCGACTATGGTCGTCTCATCCAGTACCGCCCAAGTGGCGGCCCCGGTATCCGTCTTGATGCCGGTAATGCCTATCAAGGTGCCGTGGTCAATCCCTACTACGACTCAATGCTAGTCAAGGTGACCGCTCGTGGACAAAACTTTATCGACGCCATAAAACGGATGCGCCGCGCACTCCGCGAATTTCGCATTGGAGGGGTAAAGACCAATATCCATTTCCTGGAAAACATCCTCAATGATGAGTACTTTGTCTCTGGCGGCACCACGACTCGATTTATTGATGAGAGTCCGCAACTTTTCAAACTACCGGAAATATGGGATCAATCATCACGAATTCTTCATTTTATCGGCGATACCATTGTCAACGGCAATGATCTGGTCGCAGGACGTGAGCGTGCCACACGCAGAAGAGCGGCAACACTCCCTATCATCGCAACAGATACCACAACACCGCTAGGTAGTCGTGACCTGTTCAAAAACATCGGTGCCGAAAAATATTCCAAATGGATCACCGAACAGCAGCGCCTGTTTATCACAGATACCACTATGCGCGATGCCCACCAGTCACTACTGGCAACACGATTGCGCAGCCACGATATGCTCAATATCGCCGATGCCTACTCTAAACTAACCCCCGAACTCTTCTCATTAGAGATGTGGGGTGGCGCTACCTTTGACAGTGCCATGCGTTTTCTTAAAGAGTCTCCATGGCAACGACTTGAAGAGCTACGTGCAGCTACCCCCAACATCCTCTTTCAGATGCTTGTGCGCGCCTCCAGTGCTGTCGGCTACAGCAACTATCCTGACAATTTAGTACAGGCATTTATCAAGGAGAGTGCGGCGGGTGGTATCGATCTATTCCGTGTATTTGATGCTCTTAACTGGGTACCGAATATGCGCGTGGCAATGGAGGCTGTACTCGAAGCGGGTGCACTCTGCGAAGCATCGATCTGTTATAGCGGCGATCTACTTAATCCTGAACGCACTAAATATGACCTCAAATACTATATTGATCTCGCTAAAGAGTTGGAGTCGATGGGAGCCCATATACTGGCCATTAAAGATATGGCCGGGTTGTGTAAGCCCGAGGCAGCTCGCCTGTTGGTTACTGCACTGAAGCAGGAGGTGGATATCCCTATTCACTTCCACACCCACGACACATCAGGTATTGCGGCGGCATCTGTTTTAGCTGCTGCCGAGGCGGGAGTTGATATTATCGACGCCGCACTGGCTCCACTCTCTGGCGGCACTTCCCAGCCCAATTTAAATACGCTGGTTGAGGCACTCAATTTTAGTCCGCGTAACACCACCCTTAATCCCGATCATCTCGATAGTATTGCCGACTACTGGCGATCGACCCGCGAGTTTTATACACCTTTTGAGAGCTCTGTATTACCCGCCACTGCCGATCTCTATCGCCACGAAATACCTGGAGGCCAATACACCAACCTCTACCAACAAGCACGCGCATTAGGGCTAGCTGATCAATGGCGAACCATCTGTTCCATCTACACCGAAGTCAATCAGATGTTTGGCGATATTATCAAAGTCACCCCAACATCAAAGGCCGTTGGCGACATGGCTCTCTTCATGGTCGCCAATAATCTCTCTACAGACGATGTACTTGATGCCGAGCAAAATCATGACTTTCCCGCCTCAGTCATTGATCTCATCGGTGGCATGATGGGACGACCAATTGGCGGGTTCCCTGAAGAGGTTAAGCAACGAATTCTCAATGGACGCGAGGAGATGGAGGGGCGTCCCGGAGATAGTCTGGAACCGGCTGATTTTGACTCTGCACGAGATGCTGTAAAACAACTCATTAACAGTGAACCGACCCAACAACAACTCATCTCCTACCTACTCTATCCGAAGGTGTTTGAGGCATTTACCCAACACCAATCGGACTACTCAGACACTAGCCGAGTGCCTACCCCAGTATTCCTCTATGGTCTCGAACCCGATGAGGAAGTTTCCGTGGAGATCAACAAAGGAAAGTCTGCG
>JAOTST010000028.1 GCA_029864785.1 Chromatiales bacterium
TGACCACCTTTAAGTTGAATATGTTGCTCGTCATCTTCCATTTTGATAATGCCAATTATCTGCTGCTGGGGAACCAGGGCATTGCGATGTACACGAATAACGGTTTTATCAAAACGGGACTCAAGTTGTTTGAGGGACTCTTCTAAAAGAAGGTTTCGTTCGCTAAGGCAGGCGGTGACATATTTGCTCTCGGCTTGAAAGTAGAGGATGTCACTCAGGGGAATTAGGGAGACTTTTCCTTTTTCGATTGCGCGTAACATAGGCTCTTCTGTTTTGGCGATGGGCATGATTCGTTCGCGTGCCTTGCGAATTGCATGAGCCAGCTTTTCTTTACGGATCGGTTTTAACAGGTAATCAATCGCCTCAACCCCAAAGGCCTCTAAGGCGTGTTCGCTGTAGGCGGTAGTAAAGATAATCAGCGGCGGTGATTTTAGCGCTTGGAGTTTGTGTGCCAGCCCCATCCCATCTAGTCCCGGCATCCGAATATCGAGCAGAATAATGTCGGGCGAGTGAGTCTTGATTTTAGCCAGTGCACTCGTGCCACTATCGGCTTCGTCGATGGAGTGAATATCATTCATATTGGCAAGAAGTCGTTGCAGACGTTCACGAGCCAATTTTTCATCATCGACAATCAGAAGCTTCATCGGTCAACGCCTTTAGCAATAGGGAGTGTAAGTATTACGATAAAGTGCTCATCGGAGCGCAAAATATTGATGCCATCATTTTCAGGATCCAGCGCATTGATGCGGTGGCCGATATTTTCCAGTGCCATGTGGTGGCCGCTACTGCGAATTTGGCGATAACTATCACCTTGATGGATGGGGTTGGTTACGCTGAGAGTAAATTGGTTATGTCCATATTTTGTTTGAATGGTGATGGTGCCCCCCTCTGGTATCTGTTCGATGCCGTGGTAGATGGCGTTCTCGACTAGTGGTTGCAGAATGAGTGATGGCACCGGTAGGTCAAGGGTGGTGAGGTCGATCTGCCAATCGACATTCAGACGTTCACCAAGGCGAAGTGATTCGATCTCCAAATAACGTTTGGTGAGATCTATTTCAGCCTCTAGAGTTCTCTCATGTTCATCATTTTTGAGACTCTGTCGAAATAGATCAGAGAGATTAAGCAAAGCATTTTCAGCGTGATCAGGATTGGAGTGGATCAGTGAGGTGATCGAGTTGAGGGTGTTAAATAGAAAGTGGGGTCGGATACGTGACTGGAGTGCTTGCAAACGATAGCTCGCTTCGGCTTCAACCTTCATGCGCCACTGTTGTTGGATATAGAGGTAGCGCAACCCAAAGCCCCCCACAATGGCACCGATCACCAGACTTTTTAAAAGTAAAAACTCGGCAAAAGGGAGTAGTTGAGGAAGGATGCTCTCTGCGCTAAACCAGAGGATGACCTGGGTAATAGTGGTGATGGTTCCCAGAAGGATCAGGTAGATCCATAGGAAGGCCTTAGCCGGTGATAGTTTGCGTAGGATGGGGCGTAAAAAACAGAGCAGTAGCGAGAAGAGCAGTGCGATCCATAGCATGTAGAGTGAGGTGATTGCCAAGACATTCCAGAACGTCTCCAGAGATCGAATTGAAACAAGGGTGATGGTAATGGCAAATCCCTCGGTGACAATAAAGAGTGGCAGCAGAAATAGCCCTTTACAGAAGTTGGGTAACCACTTGTTCTCCTCTATGTGCCCTTTTTTTGCCCGTTCTGCTTCCATTTTCCCCTCTATCGCACACTCAACAATGAGTATAGCTAACCCATAGGTTATACCCTAGCTCCTCGGAAATACAGGTTTCAGAGCTCATGTATCAAGTCAGAGCAAGGCGCCACACGCAGGAAATGGCTAGTCCTTTTCAAGTGTTGCAACGCCGCGCTGGCTTGATACATGGGCTCCCGCAGGGCATGACGAGAAGCAACCATCTTCTTCGTTGCCTACAGGACGTAGGTAATGAGCGATAGCAGGATGCGGTAGCGTTATGAAATCTTGAACTAGATGACTAGTCCTGCGATTCCATGCCTTGAATATGGATGCTTCTCATCATGCTGAAATCTGCATTTCCGAGGAGCTAGGGTATATACTTATCGGCTAATTTTGACCACCTGTATAGAGCTAAGAGTGAATCAATGAGCGATCCCAAGCAAGATAAAGCCGTAGAAAAACCGTGGACTGGCCGTTTTACCGAACCCACTGATGCCTTTGTCGAGGCCTTCGGTGCCTCGGTCGGTTTTGACCAGCGTATGTATAGACAGGATATTGCAGGTTCCGTCGCTCACGCCAAAATGCTCGCCTCGATCGAGATGCTCACTAATGATGAGCGTGACATGATTATCAGTGGTCTGGGAGAGATCAAGGCAGAGATCGAGCGCGGTGAATTCCAGTGGTCGATCGCCCTTGAAGATGTCCACATGAACATCGAGAAGCGCCTCACCGACAAGATTGGTAGTGCAGGCAAGAAGCTCCACACCGGACGTTCACGTAATGATCAGGTGGCGACCGATGTGCGTCTCTATCTGCGTGATGAGATCGATAGCGCAATCATCCCGGAACTAAAGCGTCTACAGACTGCGCTGATCGAGTTAGCCGAGCGTGAGGCCGAGACCATTATGCCCGGTTTTACCCATCTACAGACGGCGCAGCCGATCACCTTCGGACACCACATGTTGGCCTGGAACGAGATGTTGCAGCGCGATAGCGAGCGTCTGGTTGATTGTCGTAAGCGGACTAATATTATGCCGCTGGGATCTGCGGCGCTGGCCGGTACGACCTACCCGATTGATCGTGATTTCACCGCCAAAGAGCTTGGCTTTGACAGACCCTGCAACAACTCACTTGATGGTGTCTCAGATCGTGATTTTGCCATTGAATTTCTTAGCTGGGCCTCGTTGCTGTTGATGCACATGTCGCGCTTCTCGGAAGAGCTTATTTTGTGGAGCTCCAGCCAGTTTGACTGGGTCGATCTGGGAGACTCCTTCTGTACGGGCTCCTCCATCATGCCGCAGAAGAAGAATCCCGATGTGCCCGAACTAGTGCGCGGTAAAACCGGTCGTGTCTTTGGTTCGCTCAGCTCTATGCTGATGATTATGAAGGGTCAGCCCCTCGCCTATAACAAGGACAATCAGGAAGATAAAGAGCCGCTGTTTGACACCATTGATACCGTACGTGGCTGCCTCAAAGTCTATGCCGACATGATGGCGCAGATCACCCTTAAGCCCGACAACATGCGTGATGCAGCGCTTCGGGGCTTCGCCACCGCCACCGACCTTGCCGACTATCTGGTACGTAATGGTGTGCCGTTCCGTGATGCCCATGAAGTGGTCGGTAAAGCAGTCGCCCTGGGTGTTAAGACCGGTCGTGACCTCTCGGAGATGGATCTGGCGGAGCTAAAAGGCTTCTCCGACGCGATTGGTGATGATGTCTTCGAGGTGCTCACCCTTGAGGGTTCAGTTGCCGCACGTGACCACCTTGGTGGCACCGCGCCCAAGCAAGTAAAAGCAGCGGCGGCTAGAGCAAAGTTAACTCTTTAGTGCGATGAATTCAGAGGCGAGGCGCACAGCTTTTCGCACCCTGGCAGAAGGGCTTGAAGGGGTCGATCAAGCGGTCTATTTTGCGGCCGATAAAGATCCGCTAGAGCCGGTGATCGGCCATGGCGATCCTGCTGTACCCGTCGCCATCTTCGGGCGCGATCCGGGGCGTGATGAGGTGATCCGCCAGATGCCCTTTATCGGTGCCGGTGGCCAGAAGGTGCGCAAGACCCTCTACCTACACCGCTATGGCAAAGAGATGCCCGACTTCGAGGCCTCTGTTGAGGTGGGTAAGCACTACTTCTGGGCCAACACGGTTCCTTATAAGCCAATCGGCAACAAGGCGTGGTCGATGAAGGTGAAGAAGCAGTTCCAGCCGCTGGTGGCCGATCTGCTGGTCAACAGCTGGAGTGGTTGTGAGATCATCACCCTTGGTCGCGAGGCCTTCTTCTGGTTTGCGATCAATCAGGCACGTGAAGTCAAACAGCAGCTAGAACAGTTTTGGCAACGTGATGATCGCTTCACCTCATCCCTTGAGGTCAAAATTACCTCTGTAGAGGGCATTGAGCGCAGCGTACGGTTACATCCCCTGCCCCATCCATCACCGCTCAACGCCACTTGGTATAAGTGGTTTCCTGATCTATTATTGGGATGTTTAAATAAACTTAAGGGTTCTAACGGATGAGCGCACCTCCAGAGAGCATTGAAAAATTAGAACAGCTTCGAAGACGTTCGGAGCAGAAGAAGAAGGATAAAGCCTATGCCGCGCGGCTGGCCGCTCTTGAGGAGCAGCGTGCAGCAAAGAATGGCGGAGGAACATTTCTGATTATTAGTTTGATTGTTCTAGCGCTGATTGTTGGCACCACCTATCTGTTTGTTACCGGGGATAAAAAGGTTGGTTCAAGTGGAGCACTAGATGATGCGGCTAAAATCTCAATAGCGCAGAGATAGCATCAACAAGTAGTCTCCATTGCGGTCTGTTTTAACCGTTACCAGCCCCATCCCCTAGGGGCGCCGCTATAACCGTAGTTGGGATAGCCTCCAAAGTTGCGAGAGCCATCCCCATAGGGTGGATAGCCGCCATTGTTGTAGGGTCCGTAACCACCATAATTATAGGGACCGTTGCCATACCCATAGGGTGAGTAACCATAGGGACCTCCTCCATTGTTATCGTCAAACATCTCCTCGGCCCAGTACATCGGAGTCCATATGGGCCAGTCGTTCCAGCCATTATTCCAGTTATTACCGTTATTCCACCAAGCGGAGCTGTTGGTTGATAGAACCAGCAGCAGTATTGCGATTCCAAAATGAATGAAATTTTTCATGGCTATATCTCCATCTAAATCGTACAAAATTATAGATAACTCTCAATTTATATTAGGTCAATTTTAGAAAGGTGGGGTTGACGCTGTGAAAAATATCGCCTTGAATGGGTTCAAGCTCATCGAAAGGATAAAGAATCATGGCTGAACACTATGTCGTCGCCTACAACGGCCAGTTAGCAGAAGGGAAAACGCTAGAGGTGGTCAAGCAGGGTGTGGCTCAACTTTTTAAGGTTGATGTGGCTAAGATTGAGCACCTCTTCACGGGTCAATGGGGCTCCATCAAAAAGGGTGTGGATGAGGCGACGGCCAAGAAGTATCAGGGTGCGTTGGCAAAGATGGGGGCCATCTGTAAAGTGGTTACCGAGGCGCAGTTTGCTGAGTTGAGTAGCGCTCCCGCTGTTGAAGCTAAGCCCGATCCGGCTATGTCTGAGAAGCCACAGGCGAAGGTAACCATGACAGAAGATACGGGCTTGTTGCGCTCCGTGGTCAAAGAGGCTCCGGCCGGACTGGGTGGGCTTGAAGGGATCTCCGTGGAAGAGAATTGGGATCAACTTGAGACGCATGATAATACACCGCCTCCGCAGGTTGATCTCTCCGGGGTGGCAATGGCCGAGGTGGGTGCTGAACTGACAGAGCATCAGGACATTCCTGATCTGGAGGTTGATCTTAGTGAAATTACACTCGATGCTTTGGGCGTCGATATGTCTGATCATCAGGAGCCCCCTGCGTTAGATGTTGATACCAGTGAGATGATCCTCGATGAGCCGGGAGTGACCATTGTGGAACACAAGCCGGTCGTAGAACCGGAGATCGATATCAGCAAGATATCACTTGAGTAGCCTCGCAGGTTGTTAGCAACCAGCCTATAATCGGCGCCTCTTTTGATATTAGGTTCTCTTGCGTGGCAACAACTCTTCAACAGCGACTTCAAAAACTCTCTCAATCAGGCCGATCCGCTCTCCTCAAGGGGGGAAAGGTGGGTCTGGAAAAAGAGGGGCTGCGCGTCGATCAAAATGGCAAGATAGCCCAAACCCCTCATCCGGCAGCCTATGGTTCGCCACTCACCAATCCCTATATCACGACCGACTACTCTGAGGCGCTGTTGGAGCTGATCACCCCGCCGTGCGACACATCGGCAGAGGCGGCGGACTTTATGACAGAGCTGCACCAGTTTGTCTGTAGTGAGCTGGAAGATGAGCTGGTCTGGAATGCGAGTATGCCGTGTGTCGTGAGTGGTGAATCGAGCATCCCGCTGGCACAGTATGGCAGCTCTAATGCGGCGCAGATGAAGACGGCCTACCGCCGTGGCCTTGGCCATCGTTACGGCCGCATTATGCAGGTGATCGCCGGTATTCACTTCAACTACTCCTTTTCAGAAGAGTTTTGGCAGCTGTTTCAGCAGCTAGAAGGTGATGAGCAGCCGCAGCAAGATTTTATGAGTGAGCGCTATTTTGGACTGCTTAGAAATCTACAACGTATTGGCTGGGTTGTCCCCTATCTGTTTGGCGCATCCCCGGCGATCTGTAGCACATTTCTTGACGGTAAGCCGAGCAACCTCGATCAGTTCGATGAGTTTACCCTCTTTGGGCCATGGGCGACCTCGCTGCGTATGGGTGATATCGGTTATCAAAACAATAAAGAGAATGAGATCGGGGTTAAGGCGTGTTACGACAATCTGGAGGAGTACATCAACACCCTTGGGTATGCAGTCAAAACCACCTACCCCGGTTATGAAAAGATGGGGGTGAAGGTCGATGGAGTTTACCAGCAGCTTAATGCCAGTATTTTGCAGATTGAGAATGAGTATTACAGCACCGTTCGTCCCAAACAGATTCCCTTAGCAGGAGAGGCACCGATTATTGCCCTCAAAAACCGAGGAGTTGCATACGCAGAGCTGAGGTCGATCGATATTAACCCCTTCTCACCTATCGGCATTGAGCTGGAGCAACTCCATTTTCTTGAGCTGTTGATGACCTACTGTCTGTTGACCGATAGTCCGTCAATGTTGCCTTGGGAGCGGGTTGAGATCGACAAAAATGAGATGAGTGTCGCCCATCAAGGACGTAAGCCGGGGCTTAAGTTACAACGCCATGGCTCGGAGATTGCCCTGCGTTGTTGGGGAGAGGAGATCATCGAACAGATGACCCCAATTGCAGAGCTGTTTGATCAGAGTGAGGAGGGAACCCCCTATCAAAATGCGATGGAACGACAATATGCTGCTTTAATTGATCCTGAAAAGACCCCTTCGGCGCGGGTGCTTCGAGAGATGTCACGAGAGGGAGAGGCCTATTTCCATTTCGCCAAACGTCGCTCAGAAGGTTATCAACAGAAGATGTGTGAGGAGGAGAACCCTCCGCAACGACAACAAATTTTTAAAGCAGCGGTGGCTGCCTCAAACCAGCAGCGCGAAGAGATTGAACGGAGTGATAGCCTCTCGTTTGATGATTATCTTACCGATTATTTCAGCCAGCTAGATGTGATTGAGGTGATTTAGGTCATGCGACGGATTAGCGGGTGAATACCCAATCGGATTCATTGGATAGCTTAGGGTTGTAGTGATAACCCATATCGGTAAATGACTTGAGATCCTCCACGTCGGTTAGGCAATTTTTGATAATAAAGCGGCTCATCATGCCGCGCGCCTTTTTGGCGTGAACGCCGATCACCTTAAGGGTGTCATTTTTACGCTCTTTAAAGTGGGGTGTTATGAGTCGGCCAGCAAGCTTGTCGGGCTTCACCGATTTGAAGTATTCGTTTGATGCAAGGTTGATGAGTACCTTCTCTTTTTTAAGCACCTTATTGATGGTGTTGGTGATCTCCTCGCCCCAGAACTGATAGAGGTTTTTACCGCGCGGATTGGAGAGACTGCGCCCCATCTCAAGTCGATAGGGTTGCATCAGGTCGAGTGGTCGCAATAGGCCATAAAGCCCCGAAAGGATGCGTAGATGTCCCTGGGCAAAATCGAGCTCTTTCTTGCTGAAATCTGTGGCATTCAGACCGGTATAGACATCCCCTTTAAATGCCAGAAGTGCCTGTTTGGCGTTGTCAGGGGTAAAAGGTCTTCGCCACGTTTTGAAACGTTCAAAATTGAGCTCGGCAATCTTCATACTGACTTTCATCAGTTCAGCAATATCGAGTGCGGAGAGTTGATTCGCGCGGTCAATCAAGAGCTGTGACTCATCCAGCATCTCCGGTTGAGTAAAGCGACTGGTCTGAACGGGAGTGGTGAAATCGAGGGTTTTTGCGGGAGAGATGACAATAAGCATTAACTTGAGTCCGTAATAGTTGAATCATCAAGATAAAGACTGAAACCTTAAGTTACAACCCAGATAGTGCGTATTCGCTGGGAATCCGCTAGAGTGTTGCGATATGAGTAATGGAAATAGTCTTCGCGCTGTCCTTGAGCAGCTTTTTTCTGCCAGTTTTGAACCGGTTATCGCGACTAGCGGTGATAATCATATTATCGTTGCCAACGGCGCATTTTTCGATCTGGTGCGAATGGATATCGACGAACTGACGGGAGAAGATCTGCTTAACATACTGAAGCTCAAGTCACTGGTTGATCCGATAGAGGAGGCTCTGATCAGTCGACGTGTTTTTGCTCAGGAGGTCTCTGTCACCATCGATGATCAGAATGAGGTGCAACTACAGCTTCGGGTGAGCCAGCTGCCAGAGGGCGAGCGGCTGTGGGTGCTTAATCCAAAGTCAAAATATGACCGCAGCCGTGATGCCCAGTTTGATCGATTAACAGGTCTACCCAGTCAATTTCTCTTCGATGATCGTGCCGAACAGGCGGTGATTACTGCCAATCGCCACAACAAGTCGATTGCCCTGTTGCGCATGGGTATTGATCACTTTAATCGGATCAATGAGGGACTTGGTCATAAACATGGCGATGAGGTGCTTAAGGAGATCGCCTCACGTCTGCAACATACGATTCGTAATAGCGATACGGTGGCGCGCCTTGGAGGAGATCAATTCGGCTTCATTATGGCTATTAGTGCAATCGACGACTCAATTCTGGTCGCCGAGAAGGTGCTTGAAGCGGTTAACGAACCGATCATCATTGATGGTCATACCATCACCCTGACGGCCAGTATCGGTATTACGCTCTATCCTGATGATGGCAAAGAGATGTCGGTCTTGTTGCAGCATGCAGAGAGCGCCATGCGCCACGTGAAAAGTATCGGTGGACATAATTTCCAGTTTTTTGCGGCAGAGATGGATCAGCGCGCACGGGCGCGAATTCAACTTGAAAACCGTATGCGTCAGGCCCTCACCAATAATGAGTTTGTGCTCTATTATCAGCCTAAGGTTGATATTGAGAGTAACAGTATCGTCGGTGCCGAGGCGCTGATCCGCTGGAATGATCCTGAAAAGGGGATGATCTCACCGGTAGAGTTTATTCCGGTTGCCGAAGAGAGTGGTCTGATCGTTCCCATCGGTAAGTGGGTGCTGGAGGAGGCGTGTCGTCAAAATAAGATCTGGATTGATGCCGGGCTGCCTACGGTAAAGGTCTCTATCAATATGGCCGCGCCCCAGTTTAGAGATCGTAATATTGTCGAACAGGTCAGAGAGGTGATCGAAAAGTCGGGGCTGCCGCCAAAGTATATGGAGATTGAGATCACCGAGAGTATGTTGGTGGGGGATATCGAAACGGTCATTGAGAAGCTTCATGGGCTGCGTGATATGGGTCTTGATATTGCGATTGACGATTTTGGCACGGGCTACTCTTCGCTGAGTTATTTGAGCCGTTTTCCGATCACCACCCTCAAGATAGATCGCGCCTTTGTGCATGACCTAGAGTCGAATAAAAATACTGCCGAGATTGCCCGCGCGATTATTGCACTTTCACAGGGTCTGGAGCTGGAGGTCGTCGCTGAAGGGGCAGAAAATGCGGCCCACATCGATTTCCTTAAAGAGCAGGGGTGTAACACCGTTCAAGGATTCTTCTATAGCCGCCCAGTGACTGCGGAGGCGTTTGCAGAACTGCTTAAAGCGGGCGTGATCTCTGGAGATGATGTTAGTTAGCATCGAGTTCTGACTCTCTAATTATTATTAAAATTGCATCCAACCGATGCAATTTCTACAATAGCCGCCCGTAAGCTACCGCGACTCCCTCGTCACACACCCTAAATTCTCGCTATGTATTACCCTGAAAAATTTGATGTGATCGTCATCGGTGGCGGCCATGCCGGTACCGAGGCCGCGCTTGCGGCGGCGAGGATGGGTGTGCGTACACTGCTGCTGACTCATAACATCGATACCCTCGGACAGATGTCGTGTAACCCGGCGATTGGAGGAATCGGTAAAGGTCATTTGGTCAAAGAGATCGATGCCCTGGGTGGCGAGATGGGGCACGCCACCGACAGGGCGGGAATTCAGTTTCGTACCCTCAATGCCAGCAAAGGCCCAGCCGTTCGCGCCACCCGTGCCCAGGCCGACCGAGTGCTCTATAAGGCG
>JAOTST010000257.1 GCA_029864785.1 Chromatiales bacterium
CTGAAAGAATATTCTCAATATTAAGAAGCAGCAGAAGCTGCTCCCCCACCTTACCCATTCCACAGATAAAGTCGGTGCGGATTCGGGTACCAAATGAGGGGGTTGCCTCAATTTCAGCAGCGGAGATATCAAGCACCTCATTCACCTCGTCCACCGTCACTCCAATCTCCAATTTCTGATCTTCATCATCAATTTCAAGGATCACAATACTGCTCTTTTTGTTAATTTCCGAGACCGATGTAGAGAAGCGTTGTGCCAGGTCAACCACCGGCACCACATTCCCCCGAAGATTAATCACACCCGCGATAAACTCTGGCATCATAGGTACCTTGGTCACATTCCCATGCTCTACAATCTCTCGAATACTAAGTATGTTAATGCCATAGATTTCATCGCTGAGAACAAAGGTGAGGAACTGCTCAACATTATCAGCAACGCCTCCCTTTTCGGTTATTTCTTCATGCATAACGGCAATCCTCGACTAGAAGCGTTCAAACTTTGACTCATCAATGCCCGCCGCTTGATCCGTAGCTGCAACCTTTGTAGTTGGTGCAGATGGCTTAGATGGTGACTTTGATGATCTGGCTGAGGTCTGTGTACTATTTGACGCAGAACCTTTTGCCAGGCGGAAGAAGGATACAACTTGTGTCAAGTTCTCAGACTGTGCCTGCATCTCCTCAGCGGTTGCTGCAAGCTCTTCTGAACCAGCCGCATTCTGTTGAGTCACTTTATCAAGCTGCTGCATCGCCATCGTGATTTGACCTACACCACTTGATTGCTCTTCGGAAGCGGCGGTGATCTCTTGAACCAACTCGGCAGTCTTGGTGATATCAGGTACCATCTTCTCTAGAAGACTCCCTGCTTTCTCGGCGACCTTCACACTATCACCAGTAAGGGTACTGATCTCTGAGGCAGCAATCTGGCTGCGCTCAGCCAATTTACGCACTTCAGCGGCAACCACGGCAAAGCCTTTACCATGTTCACCAGCTCTGGCCGCCTCTATCGCAGCATTCAATGCCAGCATATTGGTCTGGTAGGCAATATCTTCAATAATGGTGATCTTCTCGGCAATTTGAGTCATCGCCTGAACCGTTCCTTGAACAGCCTCACCACCCTCACCTGCCGCACTGGCTGACTCACTGGCAATCTTGTCAGTGGTTAATGAATTTTCACTATTTTGGCTGATCGATGCGCCCATCTCTTCGACAGAGGCGCTGGTCTCTTCAACACTGGCCGCCTGCTCACTGGCAGCTTCACTCAGTGAGCTTGCTGTATCACTGACCTGTGCTGCAGCCGATGAAATCTGCTCTGAGTTACCTTGTATTTGTTGAACAACCTCAATCAATTTTTGTTGCATCTCCAGCATTGCAGCATAGACACCAACCCGTTTACTAGCCGCAACACCACTCAAGTCAATAGAGAGATCACCATCGGCAATACTTTCGGCCAAAACACGCACCTCGGCAGGATCAGCTCCCAGTTGCTTCATCACACTGCGTACAAAGACCACCGCAATTAATACAATAAAGCCAACGGCAATCGCCATGGCGATCATAATTGCAGTGCGTAACTCATTAACCGTTTTAAAGGCCTCTGCTTCATCTATTTCAGCAAGAATGGCCCAGTCAAGTCCCTTGATATCCAGTGGCGAATAGGCTGAAAGCACGTTAATTCCACGATAATCCGGAGTGATGATTGCGCCGGTCTCTTCCCTTATAACCGCCGCAGTTGCACCAGTATCGATTTTTGAGTCAAGAATTGTATTTTCTTTGCTGAATCTAGATTGGGTTCTCATTAATAGATCATCACCAATCATATAGACCTCACCCGACTCGCCCATGCCCTCTTTAACCAGCATGGTCTTGTTGATATCTTCAACAGGCAACTGGAAAACCAGAATACCGCTCATCTCATCACCATCAAAAATAGGCGAGGCAATAAATGCTGCGGGTGCATTATAGGAGGGAATATAGCGTTCGAAATCGGTGATAAAGGTCTCATCCTTAGAACGAGCATTGGCCGCCTCTCTGACCACCGTGGCAAGTCCAGAATCTTTATGGGCACCAGTATAAAGATTGGAACCAAAATCGATCTCTTTAAAGACAGAGTAGATCACGTCACCTGTTTTTGGATCGACCAAGAAAATATCATAGTAGCCAAATTTTTCCTGATAGCTACGGATAATGGGATGGTGTTCAGCATGTACCTTGGCATAACGTGAGCCATCTTTGGTGTCATCTAGCTTTCCCTTACTACCATTGGGATTTTTATTGTTCGAAATATAGAGATATTGTGCGGTAATACCTGCATTCGAGCTTGCCATCAAGCGACCCGCAGAGATCGAATTACCGGTCTCTTTGCTATATTTAGAACCAAATTCATTATTAAAAAAGCGACCGACATCGCTCTTATAATCGGACTCCATGCGAGAGGTCACTTTAAGGTCTTTATTCAAACCATAAAAACCCTCTTTTGATTCTCGCATCATCTCAATCGTCATCTGATCTTCAGAGAGCGTAACAACCTGGTGTTCAATCTGTTTAAAATAGCCTTCGATCTCTTCAGCTTTGACTGTTCTTAGTGATTTTAGTTGATCAAACCCCTTAGTCTTTAGTGCACTCTCTGCCTCATTAAGCGCATAGAATCCCGTACCTACCAGCGGAACTAGACCCGCCACCAACATGGAGATAATCAACATCCATTTCATTTCGATATTTTTAAACATTTTTTCTTCCTTATTCCTATATATTTTGTGAAATTTATAATCTCTATGCAGCACTATTTTGAATGCTGCCCACCATAGATAACTCATCGATCGACAAGACATTCTCAATATCCAACAGGATAAGAAGCTTGCCGTCGACTTTGGCCATACCATTGATAAAACTGGTTTGAATCTGATTTCCAAGTTTTGGTGCTGGTTCTATTTCGTCTGGACGAATATCAAGCACGTCATTGACCATATCGACCGTGACACCAACTTCGATACTCAGATCATCATTCTTTACTTCAAGAATAATGATGCTGGTACGTTTGGTTATATCGGTCACATTCCCCGAAAAACGTTGTCCCAAATCAATCACCGGAACCACACTGCCGCGTAGATTGATCACGCCCGAAATAAAATCGGGTGTCATCGGTACCTCGGTGATCTCGCCGTACTCAATAATCTCTTTAATGTTGAGAATCTCAAGCCCGTAGCTCTTACCGCCCAACATAAAGGTGAGGTATTGCTGAATATCATCAGAAATATCATCCTCAATACTCTTTTCAGATTGCTGCATCGTATTCTCCGTCTAAAACCAAC